>JANOED010000315.1:0-19816 GCA_031413035.1 Leifsonia sp.
GGGGAGGGGCCGCTCGTGCTCGAGCGGGGCCCGGCGACGAGCCCGCTCTTCCAGGCGTTCTTCGAGGCCGTCCAGGAGGCGGGCTACCCGCTCACCGACGACGTGAACGGGTACAAGCAGGAGGGCTTCGCGGCCTTCGACGCAACATTCACCGCGGCCGACGACTGAGCGCGGCTCGCGCCTACCTCCATCCGGTGATGAATCGACCGAACCTCGATGTCCGCTGCAACACCTTCGTCAATGGGGTGCTGTTCGAGGGCACAAGATTGTGACAAAGGCCGGCCGCAAGTTCTCCATCGATCACGGAGCCGTCGCAATTGCAGCGATCACTTCGTGCACCAACACGTCGAACCCGTCGGTCATGCTTGCCGCTGGCCTTCTGGCCCGGAACGCGAGCATGAAGGGACTCAAGGCCAAGCCTTGGGTCAAGACCACACTGGCGCCTGGGTCGAAGGTCGTGACGGACTACTACGAGAAGGCCGGTCTCACCAGCTACCTCGAAGACCTTGGTTTCTACACCGTCGGCTACGGCTGCACTACCTGCATCGGCAACTCTGGCCCCCTCGACGAAGAGATCTCAGCGGCGATCAATACCAACGATCTCGCGGTCACAGCTGTTCTCTCGGGCAATCGAAACTTTGAGGGTCGCATCAATCCCGACGTCAAGATGAACTACCTTGCGAGCCCCCCACTGGTTATCGCCTACGCTCTGGCAGGCTCGATGGACTTTGACTTTGAGACGGACTCACTCGGCAAAGACCCCGAGGGCAACGATGTCTTCCTGAAGGACATTTGGCCGGATGCCGCCGAGGTGCAACACACTATCGACACGAGCATCTCGACGGAGATGTTCACGCACGAGTACGCCGGAGTCTTCGACGGCGACGAGCGCTGGAAGAACCTGCCGACGCCGACCGGCTCAACATTCGAGTGGGACGACAAGTCGACTTACGTACGCAAACCCCCGTACTTCGATGGCATGACGATCGAGACGACCCCGGTCTCGTCGATCGCCGACGCACGGGTGCTGGCGAAGCTCGGTGACTCGGTCACAACCGACCACATCAGCCCGGCCGGCTCGATCAAGGCAGACAGCCCGGCCGGCAAGTATCTAGATGCTCACGGCATTGACCGCAACGATTACAACTCCTACGGTTCGCGCCGGGGCAACCACGAGGTGATGATCCGGGGCACCTTCGCGAACATCCGGCTTCGCAACCAGCTCCTGGACGGTATCGAAGGCGGATACACGCGCGACTTCACGGTGGGCGATGGACCTCAAGCGTTCATCTACGACGCGGCTCAGAACTACGCGAGTGAAGGCATCCCGCTGGTCATCTTCGGTGGCAAGGAGTACGGCTCCGGATCGAGTCGAGACTGGGCTGCAAAGGGCACGAGCCTGCTCGGAGTGAAGGCGGTCATTGCCGAGAGCTTTGAGCGCATCCACCGATCCAACCTGATTGGGATGGGCGTGCTTCCACTGCAGTTTCCCGCCGGCAAGACTGCCGATGATTTGGGCCTAGACGGTACTGAGATCGTCAGCATCACCGGTGTCGAGGAGCTCAACGAGGGGAGAACCCCCAAAACCCTCCGCGTTGTGGCTGCACCGAGTTCGCACTCGGTGATCGGCAAGCCGATTGTTGAGTTCGACGCTGTGTTGAGGATCGACACACCGGGCGAGGCCGACTACTACCGCAATGGTGGCATCCTGCAGTATGTCCTAAGGTCGCTCGTCTAGGGTGGTGTCATGAGTCTTCTGGAGGGAATCAGGGAGCCCCGCGATCTAGATTCGCTGTCATTGGATCAGCTCGCCGAGCTCGCCGTCGAGATTCGCGAGTTTCTTGTTCGGGAGGTCTCGAAGACCGGTGGCCATCTCGGTCCGAACCTCGGCGTGGTCGAGTTGACGATCGCCATGCATCGGGTCTTTGACTCCCCGAAAGATTCGATGGTCTTTGACACCGGACATCAAAGCTACGTTCACAAGCTACTGACGGGACGCCAAGACTTCAGCCGGCTCCGACAAGAGGGTGGACTCGCCGGATACCCGCAGCGGTCTGAGTCGCCCCACGACATCGTCGAAAGCTCGCACGCATCCAGCTCGCTGTCGTGGGCCGATGGGATTTCTCGCGCGTTCACGATGACCGGTCAGAGTGATCGCCATGTGGTCGCTGTCGTCGGTGATGGTGCACTCACGGGCGGCATGACCTGGGAAGCGCTGAACAACATCAGCGATGACAACAGTCGCAATCTGGTGATCATCGTCAACGACAACGGTCGCTCGTATGCCCCCACGATCGGGGGAATGGCTCACTTCCTGAACGACGTTCGTACCCGCCGCTCCTATCGAAACCTGTACTCGACCTCGCGCAAGATTGCCGAGAAGTTCGGAAGTCCGGGTCGCGCGCTCTACCGGGGTCTGCGGGGCGGTATTCACGGATTCCTCGCGCGATTCAGTAACAACGAGGCCCTGTACTCGAACTTAGACATCAAGTACCTCGGCCCGGTGCACGGTCACGACCTGCCTGCACTTCTGGAGGTTCTCGAGCAGGCCAAAAACTATGGCGCACCGGTGATCGTTCACGCGATAACTGAGAAGGGCCGCGGTTATCAGCCAGCCCTCCTCGACACTGCCGATCAGTTCCACGCTGTCGGGCAGATCGACCCCGAGACCGGCGAGCCCATCGAGGTCGCCAGTAAGCCATCGTGGACCAGCGTTTTCGCAGAAGAGATCGTTGAACTCGCTGACGAGAATCCGCGGATCGTCGGTATCACGGCTGCCATGCTGCGCCCCACTGGGCTCCACCGATTCGCGGAAAAGTACCCTGATCGCGTGCTGGATGTGGGTATTGCTGAACAGCACGCCGTGACATCCGCTGCGGGTCTCGCTTTTGGTGGGCTGCACCCGGTCGTCGCGCTTTACGCGACCTTCGTTAACCGCGCATTCGACCAGGTGCTGATGGATGTCGCCCTGCACAAGGCAGGCGTCACTTTTGTGCTCGATCGCGCCGGGGTTACGGGTCCGGATGGCGCAAGCCATCACGGCATGTGGGATTTGGCGATACTTCAGGTCGTACCCAACATTCGCATTGCAGCGCCCCGGGATGCCAGTCGCCTTCGCGAGGAACTGCGCGAGGCAGTGGCCGTCGATGACGCGCCGACAGTGGTGCGGTTCTCCAAGGGCAGCGTAGGGGTCGAGTTCGATGCCGTTCGTCGCACCGAGGACGGCGTCGACGTGCTTAGGGAGGCGCCCCACAAAGACGTCCTGATTGTCACCGTTGGGCCAATGGCCAAGCTTGGGCTTCAGGTCGCGGAGCGGCTGGCCGCTCAGGGCATCGGGGCGAGCGTTGTCGATCCTCGATGGGTGGTGCCGGTTCCGCAAAGCATCATCACTCTCGCTGCCGAGCACCGGCTCGTCGTGACGATTGAAGACGGAGTTCGGGTCGGCGGCATCGGAACTCGAATTCGGCAGGATCTCCGGGCAGCCGAGGTCGACACGGCCGTAAACGAACTCGGTCTACCCGATCAGTTCCTCGAACACGGCAGCCGTGACTATCTTCTTGAGCAGGTCGGACTCACGCCCCAGGCCATCGCCCGTGATGTCGTTGCTCAGGTTCTCGGAAGCAAAATCCCGGTGGCGCGACCACTGCCCACGGAGCCGCAACCCAGCGAACGCGTCGCTGGGAAGTAGGGGCCCCGAGGGCAGCGGTTACTTCACGCCGCGGATCGGTGGGTGGTGGAAGGTGTCGCCGAATGCTCGCTCCGACGCTCCTGCCCGGTCAAGATAGGGCGTGATCCCACCCATCTGGAACGGGTAGCCAGCACCGAGGATGAGGCAGAGGTCGATATCCTCTGCCGCCTCGACGACCTTATCCTCCAACATCCGATGAATCTCGTCGGCTAAGCCATCTTCGAGCCTGATCTGAAGTTCCTGTGCAGTCATGGGAGTTGTCCCGCCCGTGACGATCTCAAGTACCTTCTTGTCGATGCCCTTCACCTTGCCCTTGGCGTCGCGCTCGAAGATGTGACCCAGATCGGCGAGCTTATGGAGGTTTGGGCTGTCGAAGAAGCGGTCGGGGAACGCCTTGTGATGAGTGTCGAGCACATGTGCTCCTACCTTCAGGCCCACCAGTTCGAGCAGCTCGAACGGGGTCATCGGGAGCCCAAACGGACGGGTCGACTCCTCGACAACCTCGAACGGGGTGCCGGTGTCAACTGCGTTCATCGCTTCACCGAGGACCTTAGCGAGGATCCGGTTGACGACGAATCCGGGGGTGTCCTTGGTGATCACGGCACTCTTGCGAAGCGCGGCAGCGGTGGCCATCGCGGTGGCCAGGGTTTCGTCGGTCGTGTGCGGCGTGCGGACGACCTCGATAAGCGGCATTACTGCGACCGGATTGAAGAAGTGGAAGCCGACAACCCGCTCCGGATTCTTCAGCTTTGAGCCGATCTGCTCCACTGACAGCGATGAGGTGTTCGTCGCCAGAATTGTCTCGGGCGTAATGTACTTCTCGACCTCGGCGAACACGCCCTGCTTGGCTTCGAGTTCTTCGAAGATCGCCTCGATGACCCAATCGCACTGCGCGAAGTCCGCCTTGTCTGTAGTGCCACTCACCAGCGCCTTGAGCCGGTTGGACTCGTCGCTCGAGATGCGGCCCTTCGACTGGAGCGCGTCAATTTCCTTGTGGATGTTCGCGACGCCCTCGTCGACACGCCCCTGATCGAGATCGGTGATGACCACAGGTACCTGGAGGCGGCGAACGAAGAGCAGAGCGAACTGACGAGCCATGAGGCCAGCCCCGATGACGCCGACCTTCGTAACGGGACGCGCCAGCGCCTTGTCGGGGGCGCCGGCAGGGCGCTTGGCCCGCTTCTGCACGAGATTGAACGCGTAGATGCTGGCGCGGAACTGGTCACCCGCGACTAGCTCGGCCAGGGCGATATCCTCAGCGGCGAAGCCCGTCTTCTTGTCAGTGTTCTTTGCGGCCTTGAGCAACTCGAGTGCCTTGTAGGGGGCGTGCGCGATTCGACCGATCCGGCTCGCGAGAGTCTTCTCAGCGATGCCGATCGCGATGTCCCACTTGGCGAGACGCTCCACCTTGCCGGGCTCGTTCTTGCGCTTGACCTTCGTCGTGCCAGAGATAACGCCGTCGGCCCACGCGATTGAGTTTTCGATAAAGTTCGCGGGCGGGAAGATCGCGTCGGCGAGTCCGAGGTCGAACGCCTGCTGTCCGGTGAGCATTCGGTTGTTCTTGAGGGGGTTCGAGATGACTACTTCGAGTGCGTTCTCAATGCCGATGAGGTTCGGAACGAGCCAAGCTCCACCCCAGCCCGGGAGGATTCCGAGAAATACCTCGGGAAGCGCGAAGCCAGCCGTTGAACTGTCGATCGTGCGGTAGTCCGCGTTGAGACCCACCTCGACGCCACCACCGAGCGCGAGACCGTTGGTGAAGACGAACGACGGAACACCCAGTTCGCTGAGCTTGCCGAGCGCCCAGTGACCTAGCTGAGCCATCTGAAGACCCGTCTCGTAGTCGGGGATGTCGTTGACCTTGGAGAGGTCGGCACCGGCCGCGAAGATGAACTGTTTGCCTGTCACCGCGACGCCGTGAATCTCCTTCTTCGCCGCGCGCGCCTTCTGCTCGTCGAGCACCTCCGCGAACTTGAGGAGGGTGTTCGGGCCGAGCGTGTTGGGGCGCGTGTGGTCTTTGCCATTGTCGAGGGTGATCAGCGCCAGAACCTTGCCGCCACTCAACGGGATATCACGCACGAAGGCATTAGTGATGACTTCGTTGGGGTCGAGGGCCGCGAGCTTCGCGAACCGTGCAACGTCAGCTGCTACCGCCATGACTACTTCTTCTTTCCGGTGAAGTGAGGGTTCTCCCAGATGACCGAGCCGCCCTGGCCGAGACCGATGCACATTGCTGTGAGGCCGTAGCGCACATCCGGTCGCTCGGCGAACTGTGCAGCGAGCTGAATCATGAGTCGCACGCCGGATGACGCGAGCGGGTGCCCGATAGCTATCGCACCACCCCACTGGTTTACGCGGGGGTCTTCGTCGTCGATGCCGAAGTGATCCAACAATGAAAGCACTTGAACCGCGAACGCTTCGTTGAGTTCGAAGAGCCCGATGTCGCTAATGGTGAGACCGGCCTTGCGAAGCGCCTTCTCCGTGGAGGGAACCGGGCCGATGCCCATAATCTCCGGCTCAACACCGGCGAACGCGAAACTCACCATGCGCATCTTCGGGGTCAGACCAAACTGCTGTGCGGCATCCGCGCTCGCGACAATGCTCACGGTGGCACCGTCGTTAAGGCCCGATGCATTGCCTGCGGTAACGCGACCGTGCGGGCGGAACGGGGTCTTCAACCCCGCAAGGCCCTCGAGAGTCGTCTCGGGGCGCAGTGCCTCATCTCGGGTCGCCAGCCCCCATCCGCTCTCGCTCTTGATGGCGACGGGGATGAGATCGGGCTGGATCTTGCCAGCGTCGTAGGCTGCAGCTGCCTTCTGTTGGCTTCGCAGAGCAAACCGGTCGGCGCGCTCCTTCGTCAGGTGGGGGAAACGATCGTGGATGCGCTCGGCCGTGTTCCCCATGTTGAGCGCCTCTGCGTCGACCAACTTCTCGGCCACGAAGCGCGGGTTGGGGTCGACCCCGGAGCCCATCGGGTGGCGACCCATGTGCTCGACTCCACCGGCGATGCCGATGTCGTATGCACCGAAGGCGATGCCACCGGCGATGGCGGTGACGGATGTCATTGCTCCCGCACACATGCGATCAATCGCGAAGCCCGGGACCGACTTCGGGAGCCCGGCGAGCAGCGCGGCAGAGCGCCCAATCGTCAAACCCTGATCGCCCTGCTGGGTGGTGGCGGCAATGGCGACGTCGTCGTATCGATCCTTCGGGATCTGCGGGTTGCGCTCAATGAGGCCGATCATCGCCTTGACCACGAGGTCGTCGGCCCGGGTGTTCCAGTACATGCCCTTTTCACCAGCACGACCGAACGGGGTTCGAACCCCATCGACAAATACGACTTCAGCTTTCTCGGCCACAGCGCCTCCACTATTTCCTCGGGTCGTCACTGATCCTAGGTGGGCCGAGAAAAGGCCCCGGGAATCTTTGATTCTTCCTACGACTGCTCGTCGGGCTGCTCCTCGGGGCTTTGGGTCGCCTCTACAAAGGCTGTAGCGATCAACTGTGCAGTTGCGTCAACCTGCCAAGCCCGAGCGCCAAGCTCCGAGAGGACAATCCCAACCGATTCCGCGCTTACTGGGTCGGGCGGAGTCCAGGCCACCCGACGAAGAAGTTCAGGGGTAAGCAAATTCTCAATCGGGATCGAGAGCTCACCGCTTCGCTCAGCAACGGCCGCTCGCGCACGCTTGAGGCGCTTGTCGGCCTCTGGGTTCTTGTCGGCCCAGACCCGAGGGGGCGGGATCGAGTCCCCTGGCACACGAAGCGCTGGGAGGTCATCCGTTGTCATGCCACGCTGAATCGCCATCCACCACCGATCGATCTGGGACCGACTCGCCCTCCCGGTGAATTCCTTGATACCTGCAAGATCGCGCTTGGTTTCAGGCAGCATGCGCGCGGCGGCAACCAATGCAGAGTCGGGGACAAGTCGGCCCGGCGCTGTGTCTATTTCGCGGGCATAGTCATCCCGAGCCACCCAAAGTTCACGGGCGACGGCAAGGTTGCGAGCGCCGCGGATGGAGTGCACGCCTCCGAGACGGCGCCACGGATCAGTCCGCGTGACGACGAGCTCGCGCTGGAGGATCGCGTCAAACTCCTGTGCGGCGAAATCGGCCTTGCCCGCGTCATTGAGTACTGCGGCCAGTGCTTCCCGAAGGTCAACCAGAAGTTCAACATCGAGGGCAGCGTAGACGAGCCACGATTGGGGTAGCGGCCGAGTGGACCAGTCGGCCGCCGAGTGCTCTTTCGCCAAGTGAATGTCGAGAAGTTCTCCAACGACGGCGCCAAGTCCGACCCGGGGGAGCCCCGCGAGCCGTGCGGCGAGCTCGGTATCGAAGAGGGTCGTCGGTGCGAGACCCACCTCGCGCAGACAGGTCAGATCTTGGCTTGCCGCGTGCAGTATCCATTCCTGATCGGAGATGACTGCATTGAGCTCTGAGAAGCTACCAATCGCCGGGGGGTCGAAAAGGAATGTGCCGGCCTCCCGCCGGAAGATCTGAATGAGATACGCGCGTTGCGAATAGCGATACCCGGATGCCCGTTCAGCATCGATCGCGATCGGTCCGTGTCCGGCCGCGATTGCCTCTACTGCCGCAAGATACTCGTTGCGCGTATCTACAACGTCAACCTCGGCGTGTGCCGCCTGATGTTGTGCCGTCGGTTGTGTCGGCACGGCACTGACGTCGGGGCTACTCACGTCCTACTCGGCGGGCAGACAACACGCTGACTCCCTCTATGGCGGGCGGAAGACCCGCCAGCATACACAGCAACTCCCCCCAGCCTTCCACATGCGCTGACAGGTTGTGGTCGGAAGGACTCCACGAGGCTCTGAGCTCGATTTGTGCACCCTGGCCCTGAGACTCCAGGTCTCCGAATCCGGTTGACAGAATGCGTGTCGCTGTCCCCGAAGCAGCCGTGTATACCGCTTCTCGGTCGGCAAGAGCATCGACGAGCCACGACCACGCAACCTCGGCGATAAACGGGTCGACACCCATCTCTGTTTCTAGGGGCGCCTGAGCAAAGCAGATGATCCTGAACGGGCCACCCCACGCCTCAGGGGATGTTTCGTCATACAGCAGAACGAAACGACCGGTGCCTAATTCTGAGTCGCTCCCATGGCGCACTGGGGTGACATCCGCTGCGAGCGCAAACGACCACGGGGCGAGCGTGCCGGGAGCCGGAATCTCACTGGCGGCGAGCTCACTGCGCAGTGTCGCCGAGCGCAAGGACTCGACAGCGGAGACGAACGCTGCGGGTGGCCGCGGGCCTGTTGCTGTGTCGGACACGCAGCAAACATTAGGCTCATCCGGGGAGTTGTCGTCAGAGGCACGCCGCTGGCCTGTGGAGTGTGAAGGGTAGAAGTGGCTCGAGTTCTTCGTGTCGTTGCGCTCAGCGTAGGCGGCCTTGCTGTGATCACCGGGGCCGCAATCACGGTGATGGCTGTGCTGTTTGCTCGCGCCGTTGTCACGCCGCCACGGACCCGACCCCAGGATGTCACTGTGCTCGCAGTGAGCAGCAACACCGTGACCTTTTCAGCGACGATCGACTCGCTGACGCCGGGTCGCTACAGCTTCTGGTTCTCAAACGACACCGGTCATGCGCGCGTTGGGGAGATATCGGCGTTCACCGCTGACAGCGTGACCCGCGAATTGCTCAGTGTGGATGTGGGGACCCTTAGGTCCGGGATCCGCGGTCGTCTGGGCGCATGGTTCTACCTCGCTCCCGAAGATCTGGGTCTTGACTATGTCGAGGTCTCGATCCCCACTGAGCTCGGGGACGCACCCGCCTGGCTTGTCCCCGCGGCGAGCTCAGACGATCGATGGGTTGTCCAGGTGCACGGGCGAGCGGTACGGCGCCAAGAAACCCTGAGAGCAGTCCCGGTCTTCCTCGATGCGGGATACACCTGCCTGATCGTCTCTTACCGTAACGACGGCGATGCCCCCGGAACCACTGACAACCGTTACGCCCTGGGCGATGCCGAGTGGCGCGACGTTGAGGCCGCAATGCGCTACGCGCTCGACCACGGCGCGAAGCAGTTGGTACTCATGGGCTGGTCAATGGGCGGAGCCATCGTGCTTCAGGCCGCAACGCGGTCGAGTATGGCCGACTCCGTCCGTGGTCTAGTTCTCGATTCACCGGTTGTCGACTGGGTGACGGCGCTGCAGTTTCAGGGCGTTGCCAACCGGATGCCCCGCCCAGTCCGGTGGGCCGTTATTGAGTTATTGAGCCGCCGCTGGGCTGGCATCCTCACCGGTCAGCGAACCCCAATCGATCTGAAGCGACTCGACCTCGTCGCTCGAGCGGCTACGCTGTCGACCCCCATCCTTCTCTTGCACAGCGACGATGACGGATATGTGCCGGCAACGGCCTCGATCGCGCTAGCTGCGGCGCGCCCCGACATCGTGACCTTCGAGCGATTTTCGACCGCTCGCCACGTTCGACTGTGGAACTACGATCCCGAGCGCTGGACCGCAGCGATTGCGAATTGGCTCAAGACGATTGAATAGCCCAGCGAGAGAATTGGTAGCCAGCATCGTCGATTATTGCCTGCCTGAAGGTCAGGTGAAGCTGGGGAACTCCCTCGGTCAGCAGCGGTAGAGCTCTACCTCCCAGCTGTGGGCTTGTGGTGAGGCAGAGTTCATCGACCAGTCCTGCCGACAGCAGCTGGCTGGCAAGGGCCGGACCTCCCTCGCACACAATTCCGGGCAGGCCGAGCTCTCGCAGGGCGGCAATGGCCGCGTCGACTGGGACTCGGCCGTCCCGGGATGGGATCACGAGTATCTGCGCACCCGGCAGTGACTGTTCGACCCGCTCGCCTGCCGGCGCGGGGCAGATCACCAGGATGTCGCTTGCTACGCCCTGTTCGATTCGATGGCCGCTTAGATCCCCTGAGGAGGTCACGATAGCTAGGCGTGAGCGGCGGGGGAGTTGGTAACCCTCTGCCCTTACCGATGCCGCGCCGATCAGCACCACGTCGCTCAGCTGCCGGATAACCCCGAGAATGCGGCGATCGGATGCGCCGGTCAGAGTTTCCGACGTGCCGTCGGGTCCAGCCGCACTGCCCGACACGTTCGTGACGAGATTGAGTCGAAGCCAACGCTGATGCCCGGTCTGATAGAGCTCAAGCAGCCGTTCGCGGGACCCTTCGGAATCGAGTTCCCATGATTCTGCGGGTGCGGGGTGAACCCGGGTGAGAATCACGCTGCCAGCTTCTCGCGCACCTGTCGTTTGGTTCGCCAGAGAAGTGCCGTCATCCCGCGAATTCGCAGCGGGGACACCGCCTCTGTGAGACCGATCGTGTTCGGGTAGTCGTCCGGGACATTGAGAACTTGGTCGGCAGTGAGCCCGCCGAGACCCTGCGCCAGGATCGACGCGAAGCCTCGTGTGGTCGGCGCCTCCTTGGGCGCTGTCGCGTAGAGGTGCACGCGGTCTGAGGCATCCACCTCAACGAAGATGAATACCGGGGATTGGCACTCCTCGACTCGCTCAAGCAGATCGGGGTGGTCGGCGTAGCGCTCGGGAAGCGCTGGAAGTTCGTTGGCGAACTCCAGAAGCAATTGCAGGCGGTCACGTACCTCGAGGGCCAGAAAGTCCTCGCGGATCTGTTCGAGCTGTGCGGGGAGTTCGTCGGTGGTCACCGCACGAGCCTACTTGGCGGGAACTGCACCGGGCTCTGCGCCCTTAACGATCGGGACACGGACTGCTGAGCCCCACTCCGTCCACGACCCGTCGTAGTTGCGCACACCGTCGAAGCCGAGGAGATGGGTCAGAACGAACCAGGTGTGGCTCGACCGTTCACCGATCCGGCAGTAGGCGATGATGCTGTCGCCGTCGCGGAGCCCCGCCCCCTCGCGGTAAATGGCATCGAGCTCAGGCAACTGCTTGAAGGTTCCGTCGTCGGCAACGGCCTTGGCCCACGGCACATTCTGTGCGCTCGGGATGTGGCCTGCACGCAGAGCGCCCTCTTCTGGGTATGCCGGTGCGGTCGTGCGCTCGCCGATGTACTCCTCGGGGGACCGAACGTCGATCAGAGGATTTCCGAGGTGCGCGAGCACGTCGTCACGGTAGGCGCGGATGCTCGCATCCTGACGATCAACGACCGGGTAGTCGACCGGCGCGGGTGCAGGGACGTCGGTTGTGTAAGCGCGCCCATCGGCCTCCCACTTTGCTCGACCTCCGTCGAGCAGGCGTACATCCTCGTGACCGAAAAGCGAGAACACCCAGAGCGCGTACGCCGCCCACCAGTTGTTCTTGTCACCGTAAATGACAACGGTCGTGTCACGCGAGATGCCCTTGGACCCGAGGAGCTTAGAGAAACCTGCGCCGTCAATGTAGTCGCGCTCGACCGGGTCATTCAGATCGGTGTGCCAGTCGATCTTGACTGCACCGTCAATGTGGCCGGTCTCATAGAGAAGAACATCTTCATCGGACTCCACGACCACAAGGCCGGGCGAGCCCAACCGTGCCTCAAGCCAGTCACCCGATACGAGGCGCTCGGGGTGCGCGAACTGCGCGAACTGCGGTGCTGGGTCGACGTCGATGGTCATGGGTCCTCCACGGCTAGGCTTGCACTATTCCTGCTGATGAATCTACGAGAGTCGTCGTGCCTACGGACAGAACAACCGTAAGACTGCGACACAAACCCTGAGGCTTTTCCCATGAGTGCCCCCGCGTCAAGTTCCCCCGGGCATCTTGTTGACCGGGTTCCCACACTCACGGGTGCTCAGATGGTGGCGCAGCTTGTACCTCCAAGGCAGTTCGCTGGGGTGACCCTTGAAAGCTACCAGCCAGATCGAGACTATCCGTCACAGGGTGCCGCAGTCGCAGCGGTGCGTGCGTTCATCGCTGAGTGGCGTAGCTTGCCGGGACGCTTCTCCCGCAGGAAGTCTCCAGCGCCGTTGCCCGGGGTCTACTTAGACGGAGGCTTCGGAGTCGGCAAGACTCATCTTCTCGCGGCGCTCTGGCATGCCGCCCCGGGTCGAAAGTACTTTGGCACCTTTATCGAGTACACCGCTTTGGTTGGTGCCCTCGGCTACGCGCCAACGGTGCAGCTGCTTAAGGGTGCATCCCTTGTCTGCATCGACGAGTTTGAGCTTGATGATCCGGGCGACACTCGGCTCATGGCCCGGCTGCTTTCCGAACTTGTGGGGTCAGGCACTCGGATAGCGGCGACCTCCAACACACCACCCAACGCGCTAGGGGAGGGCCGATTCGCAGCCCAAGACTTCCTCCGCGAGATCGACTCGCTTGCGGCGAAGTTCGCGACCGTTCGAATTGATGGTCTCGACTACCGCCGCCGCGACACCGGCGCTCACGCGGTCACAGTGGCTGATGTGGCTGGCGTTCTAGCCACGATCGAAGGCACTAGAACGCTCGATACTTTCGACGCGGTACTCCGGCACCTCGGTGCCATCCACCCCTCCCGGTACGTAACCCTCGTCGAGGGCCTCGATGCGATCGGCCTGACCGACGTTCATGTCATCCACAATCAAACCGACGCTCTGCGTCTTGTCGCTTTTGTCGACCGGCTCTACGACGATCAGGTGCGGGTCGTGGCGAGCGGCGTAGCGCTCGACGCCGTGTTTGCCGACGACATGCTCGCGGGAGGCTATCGCAAGAAGTATCTTCGCGCCGTCTCCAGGATGATCTCTCTTACGAGTCAGTAAGTACGTCCCTGCGCCGATAACCGCGGCTGAGATACGCGGTCAGTGCGCCACCGACTAGGGCAGCGATGATCGACGCGATGAGCACAGAGAGCGTTACCTCGTCAGCGACCGCCTCTTGACTCTCAAAGGCGAGTTCGTTCATGAGGAGGGAAACGGTGAAGCCGATCCCGCCAAGCGCTGCGACCGCGACCACGTTGCTGAGCGGGAGCTGGTTTGGAGACCTGCGGCCTGCAAGTCGCAGCGCGATCCAAGCGCCCGCGGTGATCCCAATCAGTTTGCCGACCGGCAGGGCGACGAGAACGGCCCAGAAAGCCGGGCTTAGATCACCGATACTTTCTTTCGGAATCGGGACCAACGCTGCGACTAAAGCGAAGACCGGGAGAATGACAACGTTCGACCACGGCTCAATGGCATGTCGGGTCGGGGCAGCGGTGGCATCCGCCATTATCAAGCCGAGTGCAACACCCGCGATGGTGGGGTGGATGCCAGCGCTGTAGACCAGCACCCACGCAACGACTCCGAGCACGATCATGATCGGGATGATCCAGGCACTCCGCCTCGACTTCAGCCGGTAGCTCAGCCAGCCGAACACGAGGACTACGGGAATCGCGAGCAGGAGCGGCAGGGGCAGTAGTTCAGTCGTGAAGAATGCGGCAATGATGATGATCGCGATCAGATCATCGATGACCGCGATAGCGAGTAGCAGTGCGCGGAAGGTCGGCGGAAGTCCTCGACCAACAATGGCCAACACGCCCAAGGCAAAGGCGATATCTGTCGCGGTCGGAATAGGCCACCCCTGCGAAAGATCGGGGTCTCTCACCATCAGGAGGAAGATGACGGCCGGGATGACCACGCCACCCACCGCGGCGATCGTCGGAACGAGAGCTTTGCGGGGTGAATCGAGTTCGCCGTGGCGCAGTTCGTGGCGGAGTTCGATAGCGGCGATAAAGAAGAAGATGGCAAGGAGGCCATCCTTGACCCAGTGGCCCACCGAGAGTTGAAGCGGGCCGATACCGAAGACGAAACTCTCGACGGCGCGTGCTGTTGGGGCAGCCGCAGTGTTGGCCAAGACCAGACCGAGCGCGGCCGCCGCAACGAGCAGCATTGCCGAGAAGCGTTCGGACCGGAGCAAGGACATTCCTCAAGTCTAGGAGGGCCGTTCCCGCACGCTGGGTCGTCTCTCGAAACACGATGTTTACCTAGCTCGGTGACGCGTAACACAACCGAAACGACCTCGGCACCCCGGTCGAAATGTCCCGTCGCCACACTGACTGCGTACTCGACCTCGGCTCTTCTCTGTGCGGAGCCACGGTACATCCTTCGCAGAACCAAAGAGAGGTACACATCATGGATCAGGGCAACACTGCCTTCCTACTTCTGGCGGCAGCGCTCGTCTTGCTGATGACGCCGGGATTGGCATTCTTCTACGGCGGCCTTGTCAAGGCGAAGAGCGTCATCAGCATGATGATGATGAGCTTCGGCGCGATCGGTCTCATCGCAGTTCTCTGGGCGATCTACGGATATGCGATCGCGTTCCCGACGATTGACGGTCTCGCGCCCTCGCCGTGGATGTTCGACAGCAGCAACTTCCTGCTCGCTGCGGCAGTGGCAGACGCCGCCGCCCCGGCCGGCGCTTACCCCACATTGGCATTCGTTGCATTCCAGGCAACCTTCGCGATCATCACGGTCGCGCTAATCTCCGGTGCGATCGCTGACCGGGCCAAGTTCGGATCTTGGATGATCTTCGCGGGCATCTGGGCCACAGTGGTCTACTTCCCGGTTGCAAGCTGGGTGTTCAACTTCGGCCTCGCCGATGGCGCGTTCACCTACGGCGGATGGCTCACACGCGGCCTGCAGGACGCTTTCGGCACAGGTCTGATCGACTTCGCCGGCGGCACTGCGGTGCACATCAACGCGGGTGCGGCTGCGCTAGCCTTGGCCCTCGTGCTCGGTAAGCGGGTTGGCTTCGCCAAGGGTGCCCACGTGCCCCACAACCCGCCTTTTGTTCTGCTCGGTGCTGGTCTGCTGTGGTTTGGATGGTTCGGTTTCAACGCTGGCTCTGAGCTCGCGGCAGATGGGACTGCGGCGCTGGCCTTCGTGAACACGATCATTGCCCCCGCTGCGGCGCTTCTTGCGTGGCTCGTGGTCGAGAAGATTCGCGACGGCAAGCCCACTTCGATTGGTGCTGCCTCTGGTGCAGTTGCTGGCCTAGTCGCCATCACTCCAGCCTGTGCTTCGCTCACGCCGGGATGGGCGATGATTCTCGGAGCCCTCGCCGGCATCATCTGTGCTCTCGCGATCGACCTGAAGTTCAAGCTCGGCTTCGATGACTCGCTTGACGTCGTAGGTATCCACCTCGTTGGTGGGCTCGTGGGAACCGTGTTCCTAGGCTTCTTCGCCAACGGCACCGGACTCATCAACAGCGGCAGCTTCAACCAGTTGACGGTGCAGGCGATCGCGGCGCTCAGCGTGATGATCTACTCCTTCGTGCTCGCGTTCGTTATCGGGTACGTCATCGAGAAGACCATCGGTTTCCGAGTCAAGAACGAAGATGAAATCGCTGGAATCGACCTCGTGGTCCACGGCGAGGAGGGCTACGTTCTGGCCGACACCAAGTAGCCATAGTCGTCTGACCAAGTAAAGGGCGTCGCTCGTGGGAGCGACGCCCTTTACTCTGTTCTGGGAGAGGGGATTGCTTGGTGCCGTCGTGGGTCTTGACGTTGATTGCCGTCGTGGCGGTGCTCGTAGTGCTCGCGGCATCCACTGTCTTGTACCGTCGACTACTTCCCTCGGGTTCGCCGATAGTGGTGGCAGTGGTGGTTGGCGGCCTAGGGCTGCTTGCTTGGTTGTTGTTCGTGGCGATTGCCCGCCCCGACGTTCGTGCAGAACTGATCGCGCCCGTCGCTGCGCTGGCTGCTCTAGCGGCCTTCCTCGCGACCGTCGTTGTTCGGGCATCTGGAGCGACAGCGGCGGGCTCGGCACTATTCGCCCTGGTGTGGAGTCTTGTGGTGTTCGCCCCCACTGCGATGGTCGCGTTCACCGGTATTGGACCGTTCGGGGTTCGGCCCATTGATCAAGGCGGGTCCCTCGCTGTCAATGTTGCCGCCGGCGCATCTGCGTTCGGCGTTCTCGTCGCTGCGGGCCGCCGCGCTCCTCGATTAGCGCTACTGGAGCTATCTCCGGGAGTCGGGAGCATAGGCGTCAGCGCGTTCACGATCGGGTGGCTGGGATGGCTCGTCGGCGCTGAGCTCGCAATCAATGAGCTCACTCCAGTTATCGTCGCCAACGGTCTGCTCGGTGCTGGCGGTGGAATCGCAGGTTGGCTGCTTGTGCAGCGGATTCGCCATCAGTCGACCTCCTTGGCGGCAGTCGCTGCTGGCCTCATCAGCGGGTTGGTGGGTGTCACAGCTGGTGCCCCGTTCTACGCGCCGCCCGCCGCCGCGGTGGTTGGCATCCTC
Organism: Leifsonia sp.; assembly: GCA_031413035.1. GTDB lineage: Bacteria > Actinomycetota > Actinomycetes > Actinomycetales > Microbacteriaceae > Rhodoglobus. The sequence continues at coordinate 16,809 of JANOED010000315.1, forward strand.
GCCGGAGTGTTCGCCAGTGTCGTGTCTTTGCGCACCGTAAACGACACTGGGCGACCCCAGTGGTTCATCGTTGGGTCACACTTGGTGGCGGGGGCCGTCGGGCTGATTGTGCTTGCTCTGCTTGCCAGCGACCTCGGGTTCTTCTTCACCGGTCAGTATGTTTTCCTCCGGGATCAGTTGATCTGCATACTTCTGATCGGTAGTTGGTCGGCCGTTGTCTCCATGGGGCTGTGGTGGGCCATCCGTCGGGTGTCGGTATTCGTTCCGGTGGTATTCCGATGACGGCGCCTAAGCCCATCTCGGTCATTGGTCCGGATATCCAGGGCCCGACCGTCGCCAGCCAGCGCTGGTCGACCTTGACCTTCCTGCACTGGAGGGTTGAGTCCGACCGGATCTCGCCGTTATTGCCGCCCGGTGTGCGACCGGATGAGCACGACGGCTCGAGTTGGGTCGGGCTCATCGGCTTCCACCTGGGGAAAGCGACACTCGGTGGGAGTCCGCCGATTCCGTACTTGGGCGATTTTGCTGAGATTAACGTGCGCTTGTACGGCGTCGACGAGAGCGGGAGGCGCGGCGTCGTGTTTGTCTCGCTCGAGGCATCCCGTCTGCTGGCGGTGCTCGCGGCTCGCGCAGTGTTCTCCATCCCGTACTTCTGGGCGGCGACCGCGCTCGACGTGGCTGGTCACCGGGTCGAGTACTCGTCGCAGCGGCATGTGGGTCGAGGTAGCACGAGATTTGTCGCCACGACCGACGACGAGGTGGTCGCTGGTGACGCAACGGCCGACTTTCTCACAGCACGCTGGGGCCTGTTCACGCGACGCTTCGGCAGTACGGTGTTCCTGCCCAACTCCCACGAGCCTTGGTCGCTGCAGCGCGCGGTCGTCAACGAACTTGACGACACCCTGCTCGAGGTCGCTGGCTTCCCCGGGTTGGCAGACCGGATGCCCGACTCCGTGCTCTACAGCGCCGGGGTCACAACCCGCTTTGGTAGACCGCAGAAGTAGCTCGCGGCTCGACGGAATCCCCCAGCACGCGCCGCGCCAAGAGTGTTGCACCTCCCACGGCTGCAGGCATCATGACGACCGCGCCCAAGGGGATCAGGAACACTAGCCACGTCGCGAACCCGAAGCCGAGCACCATCGCCCTCCGTGCGCGTAGTGCTTGGCGACGTTGCCCAAGGGAGCGCCCCCGCGCGTCGAAGGCGAGGCCGGTCAACTCCACGGTGAGAAACCAACCACCGAAGAGGCCCCCCAGCACTGGCACGATCACCTGCCCGACCCCGGGGATGAAGCCGAGCACAAAGAGCATGAGGCCGACGAGGATGGCTGGGAGGAGCATCCTGAGCCCGGCAGCTATTCCTTTGCCTAGGTCGTGCCAGAATCCCTTCTGCCCCAGGTCGGGAACCGGTCCAAACCGGCTTTCGACGTGTCGCCAGATCTTCTGGTAAAGCGGATCACCGACGATCAGGGTGGCTGCTGTGAATGTATACACGATTATCAGACCCGCGAGCGTCAGAAATGCGAGGCCCGCGACGACCTGAACTCCGGTGCGGTAGGGCTCGTCCCACGTGCTCGCGAACGGTGTGACTGCCCGCGCGATCGTCTCGAGATTGACGCCCAAGGCAATGAGGCCGGCGAGGATGAGAGCGCCAACGATAAGGGCTGGAACGATGCCTAGGAGCATCAACCCGGGTGCCGTTCGCCACGTGACGAGTCCGCGGGCCAGAAATGAAACACCAGTCAAGAAGTCGCGGGCTACGCCCAGTCGAACGTTCTTCACCACGACGTGAAGCCTAACGAAATGCTCTGGTGGGCGATACCGGACTCGAACCGATGACCTCTTCCGTGTGAAGGAAGCGCGCTACCAACTGCGCCAATCGCCCGCGACGACAATCTTGCCATAGGGCGCGCCGCGCCTGTAACAGGATTGGCCCTGCGCACCTTGATCGGTTACAGTCATACAGCACGCAGCAATGTGGGCATGCGGATGTGGCGCAGTGGTAGCGCATCACCTTGCCAAGGTGAGGGTCGCGAGTTCGAATCTCGTCATCCGCTCGAGTGGGAAGTGTCAGTGACCATTGGTTTCTGGTGCAGCCCGCACGCGGTGGCGTGGCCGAGAGGCGAGGCAACGGCCTGCAAAGCCGTGTACACGGGTTCAAATCCCGTCGCCACCTCGGATTCGTAATCCGAAAACCTTGGGCGGTTGGCGCAGCGGTAGCGCGCTTCCCTGACACGGAAGAGGTCGCTGGTTCGATCCCAGTACCGCCCACAAGGAAACCCCCGGAAACTCGGGGGTTTTTCCTCGTTCCCGGGGTTCGTGCAATATACGTGCAACATGAATCTCGCTCTTGCTCAGTCATTGGAGCCGCTCAATTACCGCCGCGCGCCCTAACCTTCGAACCGGACATGCCAGGGCCTGACTTCCACGGTGAGGTAGCCACTCGCGACGCAGAGGTCATCCGTGTTGGCGAGCTCAGCAACATCGACGCCACCGTGCTCGGGCCGAACTCTCACAACGGCCATTCCCACGCCGGGTTCGTCAGGCAGGGGGCCCGCTGCGACAAGCAGGCCACGCTCGCGAAGTCGGTCGAGGAATGCCACGTGTTCCGCGAACGAAGGATGCGCGAAGATCAGCTCCCCATTCAGCGCTGCACCGGGACGATGAATGAGCGCGTACCAACGGTCGGTCATACGCTGAGCTGGCTGTTCAAGGCACGTGATCTCATCAGTACTCGTGACGCTAGAGCAACGGAATGGGCAACGCAATCCGCGCCACTAAAGTTGAGTGGTGAGCAAGACCGGATTCGACCTCTTCACCGACCGCTCGATAGTAGCCATGCGCGTCAACGGCCATCTGAGCGACCTCGCCGCGACAGTTGTGGACTCCGACGCGGTCGAACCGGTCACGATCGAATCGCCCGATGGCCTCAGCATTCTTCGACACTCCGCCGCGCATGTCATGGCGCAGGCAGTTCAGTCCATCTACCCCGACGCCAAGCTGGGCATCGG
>JANOED010000316.1:0-1728 GCA_031413035.1 Leifsonia sp.
TGACCGGCACTACAACAGAAGGAACAGCATCGTGACCGACTTGAATCCCGCCGACGGCACCCGCGCCTATGACCTCGACCGCGCGCACGTCTTCCACTCCTGGTCGGCGCAAGGCTCGCTGAACCCGATCATCATCGCGGGCGGTGCCGGCAGCGAAGTCTGGGACTTCGAGGGCAACCGGCTGCTCGACTTCTCGAGCCAGTTGGTCAACACGAACATGGGCCACCAGCATCCGGCAATCGTGGATGCGATCAAGACGCAGGCAGACATTCTCACGACGGTCGCGCCCCCGCACGCGAACCTCGCGCGCGGCGAGGCGGCGCAGCGGATTCTCGCCAAGGCGGGCGCCCACTTCGGCAAGGTCTTCTTCACCAATGGTGGCGCGGACGCCAACGAAAACGCCATCCGCATGGCCCGCCTCACGACCGGTCGCGACAAGGTGCTCTCCACCTACCGCAGCTACCACGGCAACACTGGCGCCGCCATCGTCGCAACGGGCGACTGGCGACGGATGCCCAACGAGTTCTCTCGCGGACACGCCCACTTCTTCGGCCCCTTCCTCTACCGCTCCGAGTTCTGGGCAGAAACGCCGGAGCAGGAGTCGGAGCGCGCTCTGCACCACCTCGAGCGCGTCATCGTCTCCGAGGGCCCGAACACGATCGCGGCAATTTTGCTCGAGACCGTGCCCGGCACCGCGGGTGTTCTCGTGCCGCCGCCCGGATATCTCGAGGGTGTACGCCGGCTGTGCAATCAGCACGGCATCGTGCTGATCTTCGACGAGGTCATGTGCGGCTTTGGCCGCACTGGCGAGTGGTTTGCGTGGCAGGGCTTCGACGGTGGAGTCGTGCCCGACCTCGTGACATTCGCGAAGGGCGTCAACTCGGGCTACGTGCCCGCAGGCGGCGTGCTGATCTCCGAGTCGATCGCGAATGCCTTCGATTCTCAGGTCTTCCCCGGCGGCCTCACCTACTCGGGCCACCCGCTCGCGATGGCCTCGATTGTCGGGTCGATCGATGCCATGGAGGAGGAGGGTGTCGTCGGGAACGCGAAGATGATCGGGGAGAAGCACCTCGGGCCGGGCCTTGCTGAGCTTGCGGCGAAGCATCCACTCATCGGTGAAGTACGGGGTCTTGGCGTCTTCTGGGCGCTCGACCTAGTCGACGACCCCGAAACTCGACAGCCGGTGTCGGGCGGCGTCGTGCTCGAGCTCAAGAAGGCGCTCCTCGAGCGCGGCTTGCTGCCCTTCAGCGCCGACAACCGCATCCACGTCGTGCCGCCGTGCATCGTGACACCCGACGAGGTAGCTCGCGCGCTGGACATCTACGACGCTGCCTTCACCGCGGTCGAGGCCAGCCTCTGAGCGTAGAATCGTTGCTCGTGCCCCACTTCGTCGCCACCCCGTACACGATCCCCGTGTTCGATCTCATGCACCGCCCCGGCGAGATGCGCGAGAAGACGCTCGATGTCGTCGTTCCCGAGGGCTTCGGCAACGCGGTCATCGGCGTTCGGACTGGCTCGAAGTTGACGATCGCGGCCCAGTTGGAGAGCCTGCACGACGGAATTCTGGTCTCCGGTGATGCGGATGCCACGGCCGAAGGCGAGTGCGTTCGGTGCCTGATCGACGTGGCTCTGCCCATCGAGGTCGAATTCCAAGAGCTTTTCGCGTATTCTTTCGACGAAGCTTTTGACTACACGGTTCACGACGATCACGTCGACCTAGAACCCGTC
>JANOED010000317.1:0-3150 GCA_031413035.1 Leifsonia sp.
CTTTGGCATCGTGGGCGACCTCTTCACGGTCGTGCCACAACTCGTCGAGTCGATCAACGCGAAGCGGGGCTAGGGTGGCTCGCGAAGGACTCCCGCGGCCGGGACAGGGCAGCACGCCCAGCTCGGAACCCGCGCCGACCACGGAACAGTCCGCCGCTGCACCGACGTCGACCCCGCCCCCCGCCGCCCGCGTGCCCAAGCAGGCGCGGCTGCGCCTGCCCGAGGGCCGTGTCGCACGCGCAGCCCTCGTCGGCGGGGCTCTGGTCGTGCTCGCAGGCATCGTCGTGCTCTTCGCCCGGTGGCTCGTGAGCCTCGACGCCGTGCAGGACTTTCTGGTGACCTACCCGGGCGAGACCGAGCTCCCAGAGGGCGCACCGGTCGGGATCCCGACGTGGCTCGCGTGGCAGCACTTCTTCAATACGTTCTTCCTGGTACTGATCGTGAAGTCCGGCTGGCAATTCCGTACCCAGAAACGACCTCCGGCATCCTGGACTCCCCGATGGTCACCGGGCGGGCGCAAGATCAGCCTTACCCTGTGGCTGCACCAGTCGCTCGACCTGCTGTGGGTGACAAACGGCGTGATCTTCGTCGTGCTGCTCATCGTGTCTGGCCATTGGGTGCGCATAGTGCCCACCTCCTGGGACGTGATTCCCAATGCCCTCTCCGCGGCGCTCCAGTACGCCTCCCTCAACTGGCCGACCGAGAACGGCTGGGTCAACTACAACAGCCTCCAGCTACTGGCCTACTTCACGACGGTCTTCATCGCGGCCCCGCTCGCGATCATTACCGGCGTCAGGATGTCACAGCTCTGGCCCGCGAAGGCGAAGACCCTGAATCGGCTCTACCCGGTCGAGGTCGCCCGCGCGCTTCATCTGCCGGTGATGCTCTACTTCGTCGCTTTCACAATCGTGCACGTAACCCTGGTGCTCGCTACCGGTGCGTTGCGCAATCTCAACCACATGTACGGCGGGCAAGATGCCGTGAACTGGGTCGGGTTCATCATCTTCACTGTGTCCCTCCTCGTAATCGTCGGAGGGTGGTTCGCCGCCCGCCCGATTATCGTTGCGCCGATCGCGAGCCTGTTCGGCAAGGTGGCTCGCACCTAGGCGCCCGCGCGGGTGCAGTTATAGCGCCCGCAACCGCGGCAGGATCTCCTCGCCGTAGAGGCGGATGAACCGCGCCTGATCGGCGCCCGGCCCGTGAAACACCAAGTGTCTGAACCCCATGTCGATGTACTCGCGAATGCGCGAGACATGCTCGTCGGGGTCATCCGAGACGATCCACCGTGACGCGGCGCGCTCGATCGGCAGAGCATCGGCAAGCCGCTGCATCTCCTGCGGATCCTCGATGCCCATCTTCTCCTCGGCACTGAGCGCGAGCGGCGCCCAGTAGCGGGTGTCTTGCAGCGCACGCTCCTTGTCGTGGTCGAACGACACCTTCATCTCCATGAGCGTGTCGACGTCGCCGGCCTGGCGCCCACCCTTCTCCAGACCCTCGGCAAGCGCCGGCAGTAGGGTCTCGGTGTACAGGTCGCGCGCCTTTCCCGACGTCGTGATGAATCCGGATGCCACCCGCCCAGCCAACCGCGTCGCTGCAGGGCCAGCCGCGCCGATGTAGACCGGCACGGGCACCTCCGGCTTGTCGTAGATCGTCGCGTTCTCGGTCTGGAAATACTCGCCCTCGAAGGTGACGCGATCCTCGCGCCAGAGCAGGTCGATGAGCTCGAGCGACTCCTTGAGCCGGGCGAACCGCTCCTTCACATCGGGCCACGGGATACCGAGAGCCACCTCGTTGAGGGCCTCGCCCGTTCCGACGCCGAGGATCACACGGCCGGGAAAGAGGCAACCAAGTGTCGCGAAAGCCTGCGCCACCACACCGGGGTGGTACCGGAACGTCGGCGTGAGCACCGAGGTGCCTATGATGACGCGTTCGGTGCGTGCTCCGAGCGCTCCGAGCCATGGCATCGCCGCTGGGGCGTGGCCGCCATCGTGGTTCCACGGCTGAAGGTGATCGGAGATGAAAACCGAGTCGAAACCGGCCTCCTCAGCGAGAACGGCGTAGTTCAGAAGCTCGGTCGGGGCGAACTGTTCGGCGGAGGCCTTGTAGCCGAAGCGAAGGGGGAACGTCATGTATTCGAGAGTACGACGAAAACGCGGTTCCACCAGTCATTCGTTTCTTGCCGCCGCTCTCGGGCGAGGTCGATGGTGCGTTCGCGAACCGACTCACGCTCTGCCCAGAGCCGCTCGATCCGTTCGGTCGCGGCAGACAGCTCGCTCGCCTGCACCACGGTTGATTGGCCGAAGTTGCCGAGAGCTCCGGTCAGCTTCACCGTGGTGTAGTCGTCGACAGCGATCCCCAGAATGGGAACCCCCGCGGGCGCGGCGAACACGGCCGGGTGGTATCGGCTCGAGACGACCATCGAAGCAGATCTCGCCAGCCGCGCAGCCTCGAGCGGTGTACCGGTCGGCACGGTGCGGCTTGGCTCGCGCATCGCCGCCGCCACAGCCTGGTGCATGACCACATCACCGCGCGGCCACGGTGCCTCAAGCGGGCCGAAGTGGGCGAGGAACACCACGTCGAGACCGGTGAGCCGCGCAACGTGGTCGAGGAGAGCCGCCACCTCGCGCACGAAGTCCGAGCGGTCGGCAGCGCCCACATGGGTCGACAGAGACACGAGCGCGTACGGTTCGGTTGCCGGATGCTCGTCGCCCTCGAACCCCAGAAAGCTCGCGTCATCGGCCCCGAGTCGCAACCGCGCGGGGTCCACGCCCAGGCGAGAGGCAAGGGCGTGTGATGTCGACTCGCGCACGCCGACTAGTTGTGCCGACGTGAGCAGGGTGGCGAGCATCCGCTCGTGTTGGTCGGTGAGGTATGGCCCGAGGGTCTGCCCAGTGATGACCAAGGGGATGCCTTGCGCCTCGGCAGCCCGGGCCAGCGCAAGTCTTTCGACGATGTGTACCGGCCACGTGGAGGCGAGGTTGCCGGCGCCCGTGATGACGACTCCGTCAAACCCGCCGACATCGACCGCGTCGCGCGCGACCGCGGGCACCGAGTACCGCTGGCTCGTCTCCGCAGGATTCGACGAGACCGCCGTGATGTCGCTCACCCCACGAGCGCGAGCCTGAACCAAGAACTCCTCGAACATCGCCT
>JANOED010000318.1:0-1564 GCA_031413035.1 Leifsonia sp.
CAGCCTTGACGCCTTGGAGAACGCAGTGCCGGTGGTTATCGACCTGCCGATTCGCAACACAGAGCGTGCTGTCGGCACGATGCTGGGTCACGAGGTCACCCTGCGGTACGGGGAGAACGGACTCCCCACCGGTACGATCCACGTGCGGCTGACCGGCACCGCCGGGCAATCCTTTGGCGCCTTCATGCCGTCTGGAATCACCCTTCGCCTCGAAGGCGACAGCAACGACTACGTCGGTAAGGGCCTGTGTGGTGGCGAGATCATTATCCGCCCGCATCGCACGAGTGTTTTCAAAGCTGAGAAGAATGTCATCGCGGGCAATGTCATCGGCTACGGGGCCACGCAGGGCAGCATGTTCATCCGCGGGATTGTGGGCGAGCGATTCCTGGTGCGCAACTCAGGAGCGACCGCTGTAGTTGAGGGAGTTGGCGACCACGCACTGGAGTACATGACCGGCGGACTTGCGGTAATCCTGGGCGGCACGGGGCGCAACCTCGGTGCAGGCATGTCAGGCGGCACGGCGTACATTCATGACCTCCGCACCGAGCGAGTTAATTCCGAGTCGCTGGCGAGTGGCGAGCTGGAGCTGCTTCCGCTGGGGAGCGCAGATGTCGAGATTCTCCGCGACCTCCTTGAGCGACACCGCACCGAGACCGACTCGGCGGTTGCGGCATCCATGCTCGCTGACATGGATGCCACGGTCGCTCGGTTCACGAAGGTGCTGCCGCGCGACTACGCAGCAGTGCTCGAGACTCGCGAACTTGCCATTAGTGAGGGCCTCGACCCCGATGGGGACGTTGTCTGGTCGCGCATCATGGAGGTGACCGGTGGCTGACCCCAAGGGCTTTTTGCGAGTTCAAGATCGCGAACTGCCGGTACGTCGGCCGGTGAGCTTGCGACTGATGGACTGGAAAGAGGTTTACGAACAGCAGGACCCAACGCAGCTTCGCCGTCAGGCGGGCCGCTGTATGGACTGCGGTATTCCCTTTTGCCATCAGGGGTGCCCGCTCGGCAACCTGATTCCCGAATGGAATGACCTCGTCTGGCGTGGCGACGGTGCGCAGGCGATTGAGCGGCTGCACGCGACCAACAACTTCCCTGAGTTCACGGGTCGACTGTGTCCTGCCCCCTGTGAAAGCTCCTGCGTGCTCGGTATCAACCAGCCGGCCGTCACGATCAAGCAGGTCGAGGTGTCGATAATTGACGAGGCGTTCGCCAAAGGATGGGTCACTCCGCACCCACCCGAGCGTCTAACGGGCAAGACTGTCGCCGTCGTCGGATCGGGCCCTGCGGGCCTCGCTGCCGCCCAACAGTTGACTCGGGCGGGCCACACGGTCGCGGTGTTTGAGCGTGACGATCGGATCGGCGGTCTTCTCAGGTACGGAATCCCCGACTTCAAGATGGAGAAGAAGCACCTCGAGAGCCGCCTAGCTCAGATGCAGGCCGAGGGCACTCGGTTTCGTGCTGGCGTCGAGATCGGTGTCGACATCAGTTGGGACGACCTTCGATCGCGTTACGACGCGATTGTTGTTGCCACCGGGGCACTAGTCCCACGCGACCTCCC
>JANOED010000319.1:0-6320 GCA_031413035.1 Leifsonia sp.
CGGTGGAATTTGTACCGTCGGCATCACCGCGTACGCCGCCGAGAAGCTCGGCGACATCGTGTTCATTGACTTACCCAAGGTGGGTTCGACGGTGACCGAGGGAACCGTGGTGGGCGAGATCGAGTCGACGAAGTCAGTCGGGGAACTCTTCGCCCCCGTCAACGGCACGGTGGTCGAGGCGAACGAGGCCGTTGTCGCGAGCCCCGAACTCGTCAACAGCGACCCGTTCGGCGCCGGCTGGTTGGTCAAGGTCGAATTCGCCGACCTGCCCGAGCTGCTCTCGTTCGACGAGTACGCCGTTCTGACGGGGGAGTAATGACCGAGCTGTTCCAGGACCGCCACATCGGCACGGATGCCGCGGCCGCGGCCACCATGCTGGCCGCCGTCGGCTACGCCTCCGTCGAAGCCCTCGTCAACGCCGCTGTGCCACCCTCCATCCACATGAAGCCGCTGGAGCGATCGAGCATCCCGCCGGCCGCCTCCGAACGTGACACCATCGCAGAGCTCAGGGCGCTGGCGCGCAAGAACACGGTGCGCCGCTCGATGATCGGCCTCGGCTACTACGACACGATCACCCCCGCGGTCATTAAGCGCAACGTGCTCGAGAACCCGAGCTGGTACACGGCCTACACTCCGTACCAGCCGGAGATCAGCCAGGGTCGACTTGAGGCTTTGATCAACTTCCAGACCATGGTTTCCGATCTCACGGGAATGACCACGGCGAACGCGAGCATGCTGGACGAGGGCACGGCCGTAGTCGAGGCGATGCTGTTGGCGCGCCGCGCATCCGGCGCCGAATCCAATGTCTTCCTCGTCGACGCCGACGCCCTGCCCCAGACAAAAGCACTGCTCGCCAACCGTGCCGAGGCGCTCGGTATCGACCTTAAGCTGGTCGAGCTTGTCGAGACCTTACCGACGGATTTGCCGGAAGCCTTCGGCGCCCTCATCCAGTACCCCGGAGCATCCGGCCGCATCTGGGACCCCACCGCCGTGATCGCCGCGGTGAAAGACCAAGGCGGTCTCGCGGTGGTGGCGGCCGATCTCCTCGCCCTCACCCTCCTCGCCTCGCCGGGCGATCTCGGCGCCGACGTCGCGGTCGGCACCTCGCAGCGCTTCGGCGTGCCGATGGGCTTCGGCGGTCCGCACGCCGGCTACATGGCCGTGCGCGCTGGACTCGAACGTCAGCTCCCCGGCCGCCTGGTCGGTGTCTCGCAGGATGCCGACGGTCACGCCGCCTACCGGCTCTCCCTTCAGGCGCGCGAACAGCACATCCGCCGCGAGAAGGCGACCTCCAACATCTGCACGGCGCAGGTTCTGCTCGCCGTCATGGCGAGCATGTACGCGGTCTACCACGGCCCTGAGGGTCTCGCCCGCATCGCTCGCTCGGTCAACCTGCGGGCCCGCCAATTCGCTCGCAGGGTCGGCGTGCATGGAGAGTACTTCGACACGGTGCGCGTGACCGTTCCGGGCCGAGCAGACGAACTCGTCGCGGCCGCGCAGGCACGCAACATTAGTGTGTGCCGCATCGATGCCGACACCGTGCAGGTGAGCTTCGATGAGACCAGCGCCGACGGATCACTTGACGCAGACCTCGATGCCGTTTTCGGTGTGGATGCCGCGGCCACTGCCGCGCTCGATGGCAAGTCGTGGGCCGACTCCCTCACCCGCTCGACTGACTACCTCTCCCACCCAGTGTTCAACACCCACCGCAGTGAGACGAGCATGATGCGGTACCTCAAGTACCTCGCTGACAAGGACTACGCGCTCGACCGCGGCATGATTGCACTCGGCTCGTGCACGATGAAGCTCAACGCAGCGAGCGAGATGGAGGCGGTGACGTGGCCCGAGTTCGGCGCCATCCACCCTTTCGCCCCCGAGTCCGACGTCGAAGGCTACCTCGAACTCATCGAGCAGCTTCAGGACTGGCTGGCCGAGGTGACCGGGTACGACTCGGTCTCGCTGCAGCCGAACGCGGGCAGTCAGGGTGAGCTCGCAGGTCTTCTCGCGATCCGCGGGTATCACCGCTCGCGCGGCGACCTTGAGCGCACTGTCTGCCTGATCCCGTCGAGTGCCCACGGCACGAATGCGGCCAGTGCAGTGCTCGCAGGGATGCGCGTTGTTGTTGTCAACTGCGACGATCTCGGCAACGTTGACCTTGATGACCTCAAGCTCAAGGTTGCGCTTCACGCCGCCGAGCTCGCGGCCCTGATGATCACCTACCCGTCGACCCACGGTGTTTACGAGCGCGACGTGCGTGCGATCTGCGACACCGTGCACGAGGCCGGGGGACAGGTCTACGTCGATGGCGCTAACCTCAACGCCCTCCTCGGCTACGCGCGCTTCGGTGACTTCGGTGGGGATGTCTCCCACCTCAACCTGCATAAGACCTTCTGCATCCCGCACGGCGGCGGCGGCCCGGGCGTGGGCCCGGTAGCGGCGAAGGCGCACCTTGCGCCGTTCTTGCCAGGCCACCCGATGGCGCAGCGTTCGTTCGGCGGGGCGGAAGCCAACGTTATCTCCGCCGCCCCGTACGGCTCCCCGAGCATCCTGCCCATCTCGTGGGCCTACGTGCGAATGATGGGTGCCGACGGGCTCAAGGCGGCGACCGGTGCGGCGGTGCTCGCCGCCAACTACGTTGCGGTGCGGCTTCGAGATCACTATCCGGTGCTGTACGCCGGCGACAACGGTCTGGTCGCACATGAGTGCGTTCTCGACCTGCGCCCGCTCAAGGATGCGACAGGAATCGACAACAACGATGTCGCCAAGCGCCTCGTCGACTACGGATTCCATGCGCCCACGATGTCGTTCCCCGTGGCGGGCACCCTTATGGTCGAGCCGACCGAGAGCGAAGATCTCGCCGAGATCGACCGCTTCATCGACGCGATGATCGCCATCAAGGAAGAGGCGGATGCCGTGGCGGCCGGCGTCTGGCCCGCCGACGACAATCCATTGGTGAATGCCCCACACACAGCGCAATCCGTGATCGAAGGGGACTGGCAGCACGCGTACTCGCGGGAGCAGGCGGTGTACCCGTTGCGCTCACTCATCCGCGGCAAGTACTGGCCGCCGGTTCGCCGTATCGACAACGCGTACGGTGACCGCAACCTCGTGTGTGCGTGCCCGCCGGTCTCCGCTTTTGCCGACTAGCTGAACAAGCCTGGGAAGCTTGCGGCCGCCCACGGGTAGCCGATGAAGATGGCGGCGTCGATGACTGAGTGGGCGATAACGAGCGGCAGCACGCGACCGGTGCGGGTGTAGAGCCAGCCGAACAGGATGCCCATCGCAAAGTTGCCGACGAACGAACCGAACCCCTGGTACAGGTGATACGTGCCGCGCAGTGCCGCCGAGGAGAGGATTATCGTCCACTTGCCCCACCCGAGATCGGTGAGCCGCGCGAAGAGATACCCAATCACGATGACCTCTTCGGTGATTCCCGCGCGCAGCGCCGACAAGATCAGCACGGGGATTGTCCACCAGTAGGTGTCGAGTGCGTTAGGCACAACGTTGACTGTGATCCCGAGCGCCCGGCCTGCAAGGTACACGCCGATGCCCGGGATGCCGATGGCGAGCGCCAGCCCGAGTCCGTGGAGCGAGTCTCGCCCGGGCCGGGTGAAGTCAATGCCGAGCCGCCCGAGATGCGGGCGTGTGACCTGCCACAGCAGGAATCCGCAGAGGGCCACCGGAACGAGATCGAAGAAGATTCCCATTAACTGGTAGATGAGGTCAAACGTGGGGCGAGGGCTCAACGGGTTGTTGATCGAGGCGGTCTGGTCGCCAAGTGGTTCGGTGCGCGTCATCCGGTTGGTAATCGAGACAACCGAATACGCCGCGGATGCCCCAAACGAGAGCCCCAGAACGATCAGCACCTCGGCCCCGAGCCGTCGGCGGCTCGGCAGCGCGCCAGGGTACGGACTCGGGTGCGGCCCGGCCCCGAGCCTCACCGGTCTCGCGGCAGGGCACACGCTGGTGTGCCGCCCGGGAGGCGGTGGCGGTTCGCAGCGACCCACCGATAGACGCCGGCGGCCACCCACGAAACGGGTGGCGTGGCGATGAGGTGCCCGAGGAAGCGCCAGCCAAAGCTCGGTTGCATCCTGAGAATTGCTGAGCCGGCGAGGTGACCCGCGTACTGATGACGGGCGGTGACAACCCAGGCGTAGTACGTCACGTCATCGGTGCTGAGCCCATACTCGTCCAGCTCAAGCCACTGCCACGGGGAGGTGCGAGGAAACACCGGGAGAATGCCCTCCAGCCATTCCACGGCCGAGGTGCAGAAGGCACAGTCGCCGTCGAATACCAACAGCGGCGTCTTGGATGGTTCAGACAAACCGGTACCGGGCATTCAGCCATGCTACGCCGTGCGATACGCCGATTCAGATCGCACCGCACCCGCTCGCGCACAATTCTTGCGTTAGTCGGCAGAATCTCGCAAGTTTCTCCCGAACCGCGCAAAGATTCAAGAAGCTAGTTACCACTGTGTAACGTTTGCCCCTACAGTTTGGCCAGTGTTATACCCCCGTTTAGGGTGTGAACTACCAAGCGCGGTGCGGCAGTGGGATTTTGCCGTGTCGTTTGCTCATCTTGCACAGGAGGAAAATTGAGAATCAGACGACTCGCGGCAACTGCTGCCACTGTCGCCGTAGGTGCTCTCGTCCTCTCGGGCTGCGCAGCGCCGCAGTCCGAGATCGTCGAGGGATCCACACTGTCGGTGGCCTGGAACCAGCCGTTCTACTCGTACAACCAGAACACCTCGTTCGGTAATGCGACTGCCAACGCAAACATCATCTACTCGACTAACAGCGGCTTCGGCTACTACGACGACGCGCCAGCGTGGGTAAAGGACGAGTCGTTCGGAACCTACGAGAAGCTCTCCGATGACCCGCTGGTCGTCAAGTACACGATCACCGATGGCGTGAAGTGGTCAGACGGCACCGCCGTTGACGCTGCCGACCTGCTGCTCAACTGGGTTTCGCTCTCGGGTGCCTATGACACCCCAGACTTCGACTCGGGCGAGTTCACCGACCCCGACACCGGCGAGTTCACTGAAGAGTTCCCGACCGACGTCACAAAGCTTACTTTATTTGTATTGATTGTAAGCAGTCCGGGTATAGTAACGTAGATACCGTTTATTTTTTTAATGGGATAAAACCTGGGGCTTTGCTCGTAGGTGCTCAAATTCCGGTCATAAACCGCTAAACGCAAAATATCCGGTGCGATATTATCCACCACCGGAAATCCAAAAAGCAGCGGATTCAATACTTTGTCTGTTTTGGTATCCCTGATTTCAAAATGCACATGTGGCCCCTGGGATCCGCCGGTATTTCCACTGTAGGCAATAAACTGTCCCTTTTTTACAGCAAATAATCCTGGCGGAAGGTCCAGGAATGCTTTCCAGCTTTGAAGCTGGTATTGTTGTTCGGCAATGTATTTTTCCAATGCCGGGTTAAAGTCGTTCAGGTGGGCGTAGAGAGTAGTTAATCCATTAGGATGATTGATATAAATGCATCTGCCAAAACCAAATGGTTCAATTTTTACTTTAGCTATATAGCCGTCGGCGGCAGCCAATACCCGCCTGTTTTCTACCTGTTCCGTCCTGCAATCCAAACCCATGTGGTAGTGATTGGGTCTTAACTCTCCAAAATTAGCCACCAGCGCTTTTTTGGCTTCAACCGGCCAGGAGAAATAACCCTTTGGGTAATTTTTTGCGGGGAGGCCCTGCGCAAATGAAATTGAATTAACTATTAATGTCAAAACCAACGCGGCGTTTATTCTAACCATCATGCATTTAATTGAAAGTGGCAAATTTAAATGATATAAATCTCACAGGTGTTAGGGAAATAGTAAAATGTGCCATTAAATCGGGATTGGCAAAATTCATCCATGAATTTTTGCCGGTGTATTATTCATCATTCAATGTCGTTGTCTTAGGCCAACCGCCGTCAGGTTTTACAACCGCTAACGGGGTAGGGCCAACCCCGTCGACGGTTGACCAGGGACTAACTAAAGCGTAAGTCAGCGACATTGATTCACCATTCACCATTCATGTCTTTCTGAACACAGGAACAGCGTATTTAATATGAAATGATAAAATTGTAACCTTCTTAAAGCTCCTCTTTTTTATATACTTTTGCACGCCAATAAAGAAGCACGCTATATTATGCCAATAGACAAATCAATAAAATCAGTATTAATCATAGGTTCGGGACCCATTGTAATAGGGCAGGCCTGCGAATTTGACTACTCAGGAACACAGGCAGCCAGGAGCATACGCGAAGAAGGCGTAAAAGTAATTTTAATCAATAGTAACCCGGCTACAATAATGA
>JANOED010000320.1:0-17723 GCA_031413035.1 Leifsonia sp.
GGCGGCGCTGCGGGTTGGCACGTGACCCTTGCGGACGAGCGCGTCGGCGATATGCGGGCGGCCGAGAGTCGTGCCGTCGGATGACTCGGCGAGAACGTCATCCCACGTGAGGTCGTAATCGGCGGCAATCCGTTCGACGATCCGCTCGGCCCGAAACAGTCGACCGTCTCGAATGCGAGCTGTCTCGGCGACGATCTCGGCGTTGATCGGATCGAACAGGTACGCCAGCACGTGCACGCTTGCCGGTCCGTAGTTGGTGCTGAGCTCCATGCCCGGGATGACTGTGAGCCCGGTGCCGTCGGCTGCCGCGAACGCCTCCAGCCAGCCTGCGGTGGAATCGTGGTCAGTGATGGCGACGGTTCCCAGCCCAGCCGCCACCGCCGCGCGCACTAACTGCGTCGGAGTCTCGGTACCGTCAGAAACCGAGCTGTGCGCGTGCAGATCGATGGGTCGCGCGGCCATCGTCCCAGCCTATGGTCTAAACTTCGGCAGGATGTTCGCCCGACTGTTACCCGCGCTCGTGACCCTCGGGATCGCGGTAGGCCTCCTGATCCTCGCCTGGCCCCAACTGTTTGGGCTCGCCACAACGACCCCGGTGGCACAGATCGTCGCGCTGCGCGGATCTGCAATCGCGGTGGCCCTCGTCTGCGTTGTCGGCTTCACGCTGATCGCCCTGCTTGCTCCCGCAGTGCGCGGATTCCTCGCGTCGGTAGCGATCGTGCTGCTCGCCTTCTGCGCAATCAACGCGGCGGTACTCGCCACACGTGGTTTCGGTAACCTCGCGTTCGAAACCGCAACGGACTCGACTGTCACGGTGCTTGCGTGGAACACCCTGGGGGATGCGCCCGGATCCGCTGTCATCGCCGAACTGGCGATCGCGAACGACGCCGACGTGGTGGCTCTGCCCGAGACGACGCGGGCCACGGGCGACGAGATCGCGGCGCTCATGGCCGCGGCCGGGCATCCGATGCAGGTGCTTACGGTTGCGTACGACGAGATATCGAAGGCGCGCTCGACCACGCTACTCATCAGCAACGATCTCGGCGACTACGACGCCGACGAATCGGCGGTGACCACCTCGGTGTTGCCCTCCGTCGTCGCGACGCCGGCTGATGGTTCGGGGCCGACCATCGTGGCAGTCCATGTGCTGGCGCCCCTGCCCCCCATGCTTGTCGATTGGCAGGCCGATCTCGCGTGGGCTGCCCTCGCCTGCTCGGGCGACAACGTGATTCTCGCGGGAGACTTCAACGCGACACTCGACCACTTGGGTGGGCTCGCGACGACGCCGGGCGCAGCCCTCGGCAACTGCGTGGATGCGGCGCTTGCCAGCGACAACGCCGCCGTTGGCACCTGGCCGACGGCCCTTCCCACTCTGCTCGGCGCGCCGATCGATCATGTTTTGGCAACCCAGAACTGGCGGGTGAGCGGGATGCGCGTGGTTGCTTCTCACGACGGATACGGCAGCGACCACCGGCCGATACTCGTGCAGTTGAGTCCGGTTGGCTGAGAATAAGTACATGGCTGACTCGACAACACCTACGCCGCGCGCGACTTCGAACCGTTCAACGACCCCGGTCAGCGAGGTTTTCGCGCAGTACATCGGGTCGCAGTGGGCGCCACGTCCGGTTGTTCTCCCCACCGCTCGCGAACAGGCTGCACCCGCGGCGGCCCGACGGTCACGCATCTCTGCGCTGCATCCCGGCAAGCGCCTCGTGATTCCGGCCGGCGCGACGAAGACTCGCTCGAACGACACCGACTATCCGTACCGTGCGCATTCGGCTTTTGCCTGGCTGACGGGGTGGGGCTCAGACTCGGTCCCCGGCAGCGTGCTCGTCATGGAGCCGACTGGCGCGGGGCACGATGCCGTCCTCTACCTCCGCGAGGCCGCCGGCCGCGATACCGACGAGTTCTACGCCAATCCCGAGATCGGTGAGTTCTGGACGGGCGCCCGCCCCTCGCTCGAGCATGTTGCCGCAGACCTCGGGCTGACCACGCGCGCTCTTGCCGACTTCGCCGACGTGCTCGATGCGACCGACGGCTCAACCCTGGTCGTGCGCGATGCCGATCGCGACGCGACCGACCAAATCGACGGCCGCCGCCTTGTCGCCTCGGACGCGCCGCACCTTGACGGCACTGCGCTCGAAACCGAAGGCGACCTGGCCCTCGCCCGGGACCTGAGCGAACTGCGACTCGTCAAAGACGACTTCGAAATTGCGGAGCTTCGCGCCGCAGTGGATGCCACCAAGCAGGGTTTCGACGATGTGATCGCCGATCTCTCCGCCATCGTGCAGCACGAGCGCGGGGAACGACTCGTCGAGGGAACCTTCAACCGGCGGGCGCGAGCCGAGGGCAACACGGTCGGATACGACACGATCGCGGCATCCGGCCCGCACGCCTGCATTCTGCACTGGACCCGCAACGACGGCCCTGTCGTGCCCGGCGATCTGATTCTCATCGATGCCGGGATCGAACTCGACAGCTACTACACCGCAGACATCACGCGCACGTTGCCGGTGAGCGGCGCGTTCACGCCGGTGCAGCGGAAGGTCTACGAGGCGGTTCGTGAGGCGGCGGATGCCGCGTTCGCCATTGTGAAGCCCGGCATCAAGTTTCGCGAGATCCACGCCGCCGCGATGGCGGTCATCGCAGCGAGGACCGCCGAGTGGGGACTCCTGCCGGTGACCGCCGAGGAGTCACTCGAGCCCGACCACCAGTACCACCGCCGCTACATGGTTCACGGTACGAGCCACCACCTCGGGCTGGACGTGCACGACTGCGCGGCCGCGCGCCGCGAGCTTTACCTCGACGGCACTCTTGAGGCGGGCATGGTGTTCACCATCGAGCCCGGGCTCTACTTCCAGCCCGACGACCTGAGCGTTCCCGAGGAGTACCGGTGCATCGGTGTGCGCATCGAAGACAACGTGCTCGTGACCGCCACCGGCGCGGAGAACCTCTCGATCGGCATCCCGCGCACCGCTGACGATGTTGAGGCGTGGTTGGCCCGCTAACCGGCCTTACTCTGCGGGGTGCTGTTGCAGCGTCTGCTGCGCCTTCGCCGTGAGTTCTGGATCAATGATGATCTGGTAGTTGCTGGCGATCACCTGGTGGGTTGACGTGAAGTCGCGACGACGACGATTGAATGCATAGGTGACAATCCCGAAGATCATGCCAAAACCCGCACCGATGAACAGCGCGGCGCCGACGAGTCCCAGAGACTCGGGGCTCGGAGGGGTGAAGAGGGTGAGGATGAGCCCGAAGAAGAGGCCGAACCACGCGCCGCTCGCGGCCCCGGCCAGCGCCGCCCGAGGGTAGGTCAGCTTGCCCGTGACCCGCTCGACCGTCTTGAGGTCGTTGCCGACAATCGAGAGCTGTTTGACGTCGAACTCGGCCTTCGAGAGTCGATCGACAACTGACTGGGCCTCAAGGTACGTGTCATAGGTTCCCAAGACATCGCCCTTGGGAATGCTCGGAGTCGGCGCTTGACGGCGACCGAAGGTGTTGGGTGTGCTCACCCGATCATTGTTCCACGCGGGGGTAGGGTTTTACCCGTGAGCACGACGCGAGTATTTGTCGCCCGGCTAGTCGGGTGCTCCGTTTTCGACCCCAATGGCGACCGGGTGGGCAAGGTGCGCGACGTTCTCGTCGTCTACCGGCCGCAGTCGGCACCTCGAGTTGTCGGAATGGTTCTTGAGGTTCCCGGCAAGCGCCGCGTCTTTCTCTCCATCGGTCGGGTCACCAGCATCGGTTCGGGTCAAATAATCGCCACCGGACTCATCAACCTTCGTCGCTTCGAACAGCGTGGCGGCGAGGTGCGCGTCATGGCCGAACTGCTCGGGCGCAACGTGCGCCTCCGCGACGGCTCAGGACACGCCAGCATCGAGGATGTCGCCATCGGCGAGGTTGGGCTCGCGGAGTGGCAAATCAGTCAGGTCTTTCTGCGCCGCCCCCGCACGAGTGCATCGCCGTTCTCGAAGGGCCCGACCGTCTTCGCGTCATGGGAAGACCTCATCGAAGACTCCCCGGTGGGCGAAGCCCAGTCGGCAACCCAACTGGTCGCCAGCTACGCAGACATGCTGCCTGCCGACCTCGCGAGCGCCATGCTCGACCTACCCGAGCAGCGCATGATCGAGGTGGCTGAGGAGCTCAGTGACGACCGGCTCGCCGATGTCCTCGAAGAGATGCCAGAGAACGAGCAGGTTGACATCCTCAACCAACTTGACGACGATCGCGCAGCCGACGTGCTCGATCAGATGCAACCGGATGACGCTGCCGACCTCATCGCGCACCTGAGCGACGAGCGCGGCGAGGCCCTCCTCGAACTCATGGAACCCGACGAAGCTGACGACGTGCGCTTTCTGCTCTCTTACGCGCCCGACACCGCAGGTGGACTGATGACGCCGGAGCCCATCATTGTCTCGTCCGACGCGACCGTCGCCGAGGGCCTCGCGATGATCCGCAGGCACGAGCTCGCGCCCGCCCTAGGTGCGGCGATCTGCGTGACCCTGCCGCCCTACGAGCCGCCGACCGGGCGCTTTCTCGGCATGGTGCACTTTCAGCGGATGCTCCGCTACCCGCCGAGCGAGCGCCTCGGCACCCTGCTCGATCCCAGCCTTGAGCCGGTGCTGGCAAACACCAGTGCAGCTGAGGTATCGCGAATTCTTGCCAGCTACAACCTCGTCTCGGTTCCCGTCGTTGACGAGAGCCATCGCCTTGTCGGGGTGGTGACCATTGATGATGTTCTCGACTACCTCTTGCCAGACGACTGGCGAAGTACCAGCGACGATCACCCCAGCGCACCGAGTGCAACGAATCCGACACCAGTAGACCCCACCCAGGAGAATCCGACCCAGCGAAGGAGGACCCCCAGTGGCACGCGCTAACTCCCGCAACGACACCCGACTCGACTCGCCCAAGGGTTTGCGCGGAAACTTCGCACTGTTCCAGAGTCGCGACCGCATGGGACGGTTCTCGGAGTCCTTCGCCCGCGCTATGGGCACGCCGTGGTTCTTGGTCGGGATGACAGTGGTGGTCATCGTCTGGCTCACCTACAACACCCTCGCCCCGGAGGAAGCTCAGTTCGACCCTCGGGTCACGAACTTCACACTGCTCACCCTGATTCTGTCGCTGCAGGCGTCGTATGCCGCCCCGATGATCCTCCTCGCCCAGAACCGGCAGGACGACCGGGACCGTGTGCAAATCGAGCAGGACCGACAGCGCGCCGAGCGCAACCTGAACGACACCGAATACCTCGCCCGCGAGGTCGTGGCGCTGCGGCTTGCAGTGAAAGACCTGGCCAGCAAGGACTTCATTCGTGCAGAGCTTCGCGCGCTGCTGGAGGACCTCGACCGGGACAAGGACAAGGATGACGCCGCTCGCTGACCGCATCCGCGAGTCACTCACGCGCGTGATCGACCCCGAGTTGCGTCGGCCGGTTACCGATCTGGACATGATCGGTGAGGTGACGGTCGATGCCAGTGGCGCGGCATCCGTCACACTAAAGCTGACGATCGTGGGATGCCCCGCCGCTGCCACTATCGAACGTGACGTGAGTGAGGCGGTCGCCGCCACGCCCGGGGTGACCTCGGTCACCGTCGATGTCGGCGTCATGAGCCGCGATGAGCGCGACGCTCTGACTGACAAACTTCGGGCCGGTCGGCCCAAGGCGGTGCAGTTCGGAGCCGATTCGCTGACTCGCATTTACTGCATCACGAGCGGCAAAGGCGGCGTCGGAAAGTCGACCCTGACCGCGAACCTGGCGGTAGCGCTCGCGGCGAAGGGGCTGCGCGTCGGCCTCGTTGACGCCGACGTGTTCGGTTTCTCGATCCCGGGCCTTCTGGGTATTTCCGGCGCGAAGCCGACGAAGGTCGGCGACCTGATACTTCCGCCAATCGCGCACGACGTGAAAGTCATCTCGATCGGGATGTTCGTCGAGACCTCGACCGCAGTGAGCTGGCGTGGCCCGATGCTGCATCGCACCATCCAGCAGTTTCTGACCGACGTGTTTTTCGGTGACCTTGACGTGCTGCTCATCGACCTTCCACCCGGAACCGGCGATGTCGCAATTAGCATCGGACAACTGCTTCCGCAGGCGGAGGTCATCGTCGTGACGACACCGCAGTCGGCGGCGGCGGAGGTTGCCGAGCGCAGTGGTCTCGTCGCCAGACAGACTGGACAGACCGTCATCGGCGTCGTCGAGAACATGGCCGGGCTTGTGCAGCGAGACGGCAGCATCATCGAACTGTTCGGCAGCGGCGGCGGGGCGGATGCCGCGGCGCGCCTCAGCACGCCGGATGCACCTGTTCCCCTGCTCGCCTCGGTGCCGCTCAGCCTGGCGCTGCGCGAGGGCGGGGACGCGGGGCTGCCCGTGGTGCTGGAGCATCCCGACGATGCGGCGGCGCGCGTCATCCTTGAGTTAGCGGAGCTGCTAGCTACCCGCAAACGCGGCCTTGCCGGTCGCAAGCTGGGCGTTTCGACGCGCTAGGAGCAACCCGAGCGTAGGCTTGACGCATGCCCATTGCCGCGCAGCGTCCGCTTCAGTTTGAGTTGACGAACGACCTCTCCGCCACGTCGGGAACGACGGCCAGCGTTATCGCGCCCTTCACCGGTAGCGTGCTTCACGAGTTGCCGCTGAGTTCTGTCAGAGACGTGACGGATGCTGCGGCATCAGCTCGCGCGGCCTCCCTCGCGTGGCGGTCCGCCGGCCACGCCCATCGCCGCGCGGTACTACTCAAGGCCCAGGACCTGTTGGTCGAACGCCGCGACGAGCTCCTCGACGTGCTGCAGACGGAAACCGGGAAGGCGCGCGGACCCGCGTTCGAAGAAGTGTTTGGTGGTGCTGCCGTGGCGCGGTACTACGCATTGAAGTCGCGGAGTATTCTGGCCCAGCGCCGGCGCAGGGCTGCCATACCCGTCATGACGCAGACCCGCGTCTCGTACTCTCCCAAAGGCATAGTTGGGGTCATCACTCCCTGGAACTACCCCATTGCCCTCTCACTCATGGATGTGGTGCCCGCGCTCGCCGCCGGGAACGGGGTCGTGCAGAAGGCCGACAATCAGGTCGCCCTGTCGATCCTCGCCTCACGACGGGCGTTCGTCGATGCTGGCGTACCGGCGGCGCTCTGGGCGGTGGTGACGGGACCGGGTTCCGAGATTGGCAACGCCGTCGTGGATGTCGCCGACTACGTCTGTTTCACGGGCTCCACTCCGACCGGAACGAAGGTGGGTGAGCGGGCTGCAGCGGCCCTGCACGGCTCGTCCCTCGAACTTGGCGGCAAGAACTCGATGCTCGTGCTTGACGATGTGGTCCCGGCGAAGGCCGCCGCGGCCGCCGTCTACGGCTGTTTCTCGTCACTGGGCCAGTTGTGCGTATCGATCGAGCGCATCTACGTTCACAGTTCGGTCGCAGACGACTTCACGTCGGCATTCGCCGCGCGGGTCACGAGCCTCAAGCAAGGCCCGAACCTTGACTTCTCCACGGATGTCGGCACACTCACATCTGCGGCACAACTCGAGCGGGTGCAGGGTCACGTCGACGACGCCGTCGCCAAGGGAGCGACCGTGCTCGCTGGGGGCAAAGCACGGCCAGACCTTGGCCCGTACTTCTTCGAACCGACCCTACTTGCCGGTGTCACTAGCGAGATGGAGTGCTTCGCGAACGAAACGTTCGGCCCGGTTGTCTCGATCCAGACGTTCGAGAGCGAAGCTGACGCGATCGCGGCGGCGAACGCTACCGAGTTCGGTCTCAACGCATCCATCTTCAGCGGGTCTCGCCGTCGCGCAAGGGCGCTGGCTGAGCTGTTAGATGTGGGAAGCGTGAACATCAACGAGGGCTACCGCGGTTCGTTCGGCAGCTTTGATGCCCCGATGGGCGGCATGAAAAAGTCTGGCCTCGGTCGGCGCAATGGACCCGAAGGGCTCCTTCGGTTCGTAGAAGCACGCACGATCTCTGAGGAGACCGGGGTGCTTAGCCTGCCGAGTTCGGGCGCGCAGTGGGAACGGATGCTTCCCCTGATGCTCGCGGTTCTCCGCGTTCTGAAGGCTATTCGTCGGGCCTAAGTGGCCTCGGCGTCAAACGGGGTGGCGGCACCCTCGGCTAGCCGCCGCTGCCGTTGCGCGTAGGCGGACTCTATGGGCGGCTTTACGCGCACTTCGGCCTCAGGTTCGTCATCGAGAAGTGCATCGCGAATGATCCGACGCGGGTCGTACTGGCGGGGATCCAGCTTCTTCCAGTCGATATCGTCGAAGTCGGGTCCCATTTCGTCGCGCATGCGATCCTTTGCCCCGTTCGCCATGTCGCGCAGCTTTCGCACGAGTCGTGCCAGCTGGGAGGCGTAGTAGGGCAAGCGTTCGGGTCCAAGCAAAAACACTGCGATGATCGCGATGATCAGCAGCTTGTCGAAAGTCAGACCGAAGGACACTCGTTCAGGATAACCCGGGCGCTACGAGGCATGCGTCTACAGTGGAGCGAACGAGGAGAGCATACGACGTGGTTGACAAGCTGTTGAGTTGGAAGTTCGCGGAGGAGTTTGTCGTCGAGCGTCCCGACATCGCGCAAGCGCGCCAGCACTCACTCGAGTTGGGGATCGATCCCGTCAGCCCGTCGGTCGGCGCGCAACTCGCCGTACTCGCCGCAGCGACCGCAGCGGCCAACATCATCGAGGTCGGAACCGGCGCGGGCGTGAGCGGGCTGTGGATGCTCGTCGGCGCCCCGAACGCCGTGCTCACCACGATCGACCTTGAGCTTGATCACCAGACCGTCGCGCGTAAGGCATTCGCCGACGCGGGCATTCCCGCAAAGCAGGTGCGCCTGATCGGCGGACGCGCTTCAGAGGTGCTCCCGCGAATGAACGAGGCCAGCTACGACTTGGTCTTCATTGATGCTGACCCGGGATCGGTCATCGAATACGTCGAACACGGATTGCGTCTGGTACGCGTGGGAGGAACAGTTCTCGTGGCCCACGCACTGTGGCGCGACCGGGTGGCCGATCCGGCCCAGCGCGACGAAACGGTTGCCGGATTCAGGTTGCTGCTGAGCGAAATCGCAAAGTCAGAGGCTGTGTTGAGCGCACTGTCTCCGGCCGGAGATGGACTTCTCCAGTTGACCCGGATCAGCGAATAGCCCGATCAGGCTGCGGACACGACCTCAGCGAGCGCGTCGTGGAGTTCCTTGGCTTCGGCGTCATTCACCGAGACGACCAGACGCCCGCCACCCTCAAGGGGTACGCGCACAATGATCAGGCGACCCTCCTTGACAGCCTCCATGGGCCCGTCACCGGTCCTCGGTTTCATGGCTGCCATCAGATGCTCCCCTTTCATGCGCCGCAGCGAAAGCAACGCGGCCTCTCTATTATCGTTCATTCTCGCGCTGGTAAAAACTCGACGCATGTGAACAACTCACGGCGGGCTCCAGTCGTAACCATTCACCCACCACGCGATGTACAGCCAGCCCCACTGGAGGGCGATGAAGAGCACAACGAGACCGATTCGGTACCACGGCGATCGCGGCTGAGCGAGCACCCCGAGCGCCGGGAAGAGCGGAAGCAGCAGCCTGAATGTGCTGGACTGCGGGAAAAAGACAGCCAAGAGGTACAGCCCGTAGCTGGCGAGCCAGAAGCGCAGGTCCGGCCCAAGCCGTCGGGCGGCCGGGGTGAACAGCAAGGCGGCGAAGGCGAGCACCAGCAGCAGGAGCAGCGCGATGGCCAAGGCCACGGGCATCCCGATGAACGACGCCCAGAATTCGGCTGCCTGAAACCACGGGGTGAACGGGACAAGCTCGCCATAGCCCACATAGGGCGCGCGCCAGGCCAGCTCAGTGTCGGTGTAGGCGGACGAAGATCCGGTGACCGCCCAGGCGATCAGCAGCCAGGCAATCCCCATGAAGGCGCTGAACAGACCAGCAACAACGGATGCCACCCGCTCAGCCACCGGGAACGGGTCCCGTCGCCGCACCCACCACCGGTACACCACGTGCATCAGCAGCGCGAGGGCGAACGCCAGCCCGCTGGGCCTCGTAAGCGCCATGACGGCGATGACGGGCAACAGCAGCCAGTAACGGCGCTGGAGCAGAAGGTAGAGAGCAAGCGTCAGGAAGAACGCGTGCATCGACTCCGCATAGGCCACCTGCAGGATCGGCGAGAGCGGGGCGAAACAGAACAGTACGACCGAGAACAGGGCAGTGCTTGAGGGCAGAACGAGGTTCATGAGCCGGTAGAACATGAGCGCTGCACCGAGAGCGAACCCGACCGAGACGATCACCGCGGCCACCCCGAAATCGAGTGTAGTCACCGCCATCACCAGCCGAACGAGGCCGGGGTAGGCAGGCATGAATGCCCACGCGCTCTCGCCAACCTGCCCGTCCGCAGTGATCGGCAACTCGCTGGGATAGCCCACCAGCGCAACGATGTAGTACCAGTGGCCGTCCCAGATCTTGGCGAACGAGAAGTAGTCGGGTGAGGCGCCCGTCCACGCGTTGGCTGGCTGCACACCCGCGAAGGCAAGCAGGAGCGTTGTCGTGACGACCCGTGAAGCCACGAAGATGACGACGACCTTGACCCACCACGCGGTGAGTCGATATCGAACCTTCAGTGCGACGCTCAGGCGTTCGACAGCCACGCCCGCAGCCCTCGCTCGCACGCGACGATCTCGCCAATCTCGACGCGTTCGTCGTCGGCGTGGGCTTTCAGTGGGTCGCCCGGCCCGTAGTTCACGGCGGGGATACCGAGGGCCGCGAAGCGGGCGACATCGGTCCACCCGTACTTGGGCTGCGCAGTTCCGCCGACCGCCGCAAGGAATTCCTGAGCCAGTGGCGCGTCGAGTCCCGGGCGGGCGCCCTCGGCGAGATCGGTGACCGCAATGTCGAAACCGTCGAACACCTCGGTTAGGTGGGCAATCGCATCCGCAGCCGACCGACTCGGGGCAAACCGGTAGTGGACGCTGACGACGGCCTCGTCGGGGATAACGTTGCCCGCGACCCCACCCGTGATCCCGACAGCGTTGAGTCCTTCGCGGTAGACCAATCCGTCGACCTCGATCTCGTCAGGCACGTAGGCGGCCAGTAGTGCGAGCACTGGGGCTGCGTCGTGGATCGCATTGTGGCCCACCCAGGATCGGGCGCTGTGTGCTCGCACGCCGTGCAGTCGAATGTCGATGCGCGCAGTACCGTTGCAGCCGCCCTCGACGGTCGCACTCGTTGGCTCGCCCAAGATCGCGAAGTCGCCCGTCAGCAGGTCTGGGCGATTCCGTGCGATTCGGCCGAGGCCGTTGAGGTGACTGGCGACCTCTTCGTGGTCGTACCAGATCCAGGTCACGTCGACGACCGGGGCAGTGAGTTCGGCAGCGAGCTTCAACGCCACGGCGACGCCTGCCTTCATGTCGACCGTGCCGCGCCCGACAAGGAAATTGCCGTCCTGCCGCGCGGGAAGATTCGCATTCACCGGCACGGTGTCGATATGCCCAGCGATCAGCACTCGCCGATCGCGATCCAAAGACGTGCGGGCGACGATGGCGTCCCCATCTCGCACGACCTCAAGATGATCGAACCCGGTAAGGCTCGCCTCGATCGCGTCGGCCAGTGCCCGCTCGCTACCGGATACCGACTCGATGTTGCAGAGCTGGCGCGTGAGGTCGACGACTGAGCCCGAAAGATCGAGCACGGGCAGGGTGGGGTCGGTGACGGGCACCTAGCCAGTTTAAGTACTCTTGAGATCATGACCTCACGCGCTGCCTGGGGCTACGGCCTGTCAACTGTTGCTGGCAACTCCACCGTGCTCGACACCTGGTTCCCCGCGCCGAAGCTCGGCGTGCGCCCGACTAGCGCCGACCCCCACATTGCCCCGGTCGAGTTCGAGGATCTCGAGGGCACCGACGACCGTCGCAACGTGCACGTCGAATTCGTCACGGTCGAGATCGATCTGGATGCCCCACCCACCTCGACCCCAGACGCCTACCTCCGACTGCACTTGCTGAGTCACCTCCTCGTGAAGCCCAACACGCTGAACCTTGACGGGCTCTTTGGCCACCTACCGATCGTGGTCTGGACAACCGCGGGCCCAGTGCATCCCGACGACTTCGACCGGCTGCGGCCGCACCTCCAGCGGGCAGGGATCGCGGCGACAGGGATCGACAAGTTCCCCAGGCTGCTCGACTATGTGTCGCCCGATCGAGTCCGGATCGCAGACGCCTCGCGCGTACGCCTAGGCGCGCACTTGGCCCCCGGCACCACCGTGATGCACGAGGGGTTCGTCAACTTCAATGCGGGCACTCTGGGCACGGCCATGGTCGAAGGCCGCATCTCGCAAGGCGTCGTGGTCGGTGACGGCGCTGATATCGGCGGGGGGGCATCCATCATGGGAACGCTGTCGGGCGGCGGCACCGAGCGCGTATCAATTGGAGCACGAGCCCTGCTGGGGGCCAACTCGGGCGTGGGAATCGCCATCGGTGATGACACCGTCGTCGAGGCAGGTCTCTACGTGACGGCCGGAACCAAGGTGACGGTGCTGGGCAGTGGTGAGCAACGCACCGTGAAGGCGGTCGAGCTCAGCGGCGTTCCCGGACTCCTGTTCCGCCGTAATTCGCTGACCGGCGCGGTCGAGGTCATCCAGCGTGCAGGAAGTGGCGTCGAACTCAACCAGGCTTTGCACACCTAGGGCTTTGGGGTCGTCGCCCTATCCGCGTCGAGTTGGGCAATGTCGCCGAGCAGCCCCATGAGTCGTTCGCCCCGTTCCCGGGGATACGCCTCGTCTGGAGGCTCCTCAGACGACAGTGCCGCGAGTGCGGTGATGGATGCCGCGATCTCCTCCCACGCGTCCGCTCGGGCACGCTCGCTCATCTCGACCACGAACTGTTCATCCTCGGTGAGGGCGAGTAGACGATCGGACAGACCCCGCGACACGTCCCTTCGCCGATCGAGTGTGTGCCGATCGATCGCGCGAAAGTCTGAGTGATGCTCCGCCTGGCCCGGGCGCTGGGCGGCCGCGGCGCTTTGCCGCTCAGCCCAGTCGGCGTCCGAAGCCTTCTCCCGTGCGAGTGCACGCAGTTCGTCGCGCACTGCTGCTTGGGTTCGTTCAGACGAGTAGTCGTCTTTGTCCCGCAACGCTGCGAGTATCACCCGATTCTTGACAGCCAACCGTACTGCTGCACCGATAATCAGAACGCCATCGTCTACGATCTCGGTGAGCGTCGCTTGTCGTCCGGTTGGTTCAGGCACATAGGTACCGAGCGAAAACCGACGCCGGCGAGGAAGCCACCGCACGGCACACGACCCGGCCTTCGCTACCGCGCCGGCCACTCCCGCGCGGCTGCCCCGGTGTAGAGCTGCTGCGGGCGACCGATCTTGGTAGCAGGGTCTTCATTCATTTCACGCCAGTTGGCGATCCATCCGGGCAGGCGGCCGATCGCGAAGAGCACGGTGAACATGCGCGTCGGGAAACCCATGGCCTTGTAGATGACTCCCGTGTAGAAGTCGACGTTGGGGTAAAGCTTGCGCTCGATGAAGTAGTCGTCGCTCAGGGCGACAGCCTCGAGTTCCTTCGCAAGATCAAGGAGGTCGTCTTGCACACCCAGAGCGGCGAGCACCTCGTCAGCGCTCTCTTTCACCAGCTTCGCGCGGGGATCGAAGCTCTTGTAGACCCGGTGCCCGAAGCCCATGAGGCGGATGCCGTCTTCCTTGCGCTTGACCCGCTCGACGAACTTCTCTACCCCCTCCCCCGACGCCTTGATGTCGCTGAGCATCTTCAGTACGGCCTCATTAGCGCCACCGTGGAGCGGCCCGTACAGGGCATTGATGCCCGCGGAAATGGACGCGAAAATGTTTGCCTCGGTCGAACCCACAAGCCGAACCGTCGATGTCGAGGCATTCTGCTCGTGATCCTCATGCAGAATCAGGAGTCGGTCAAGCGCCGTCGACAGCACGGGGTTGACCTCGTACGGCTCTGCCATCGTGCCGAAGTTCAGCTTGAGAAAGTTGTCAACGAAACTGAGCGAGTTGTCTGGGTAGAGGAAGGCCTGTCCGAGCGCCTTCTTGTGCGCGTACGCAGCGATAACCGGAAGCTTCGCGAGCAAGCGAATCGTCGAGATCTCGACCTGCTCGGGGTCGTGCACATTGAGGGAATCCTCGTAGTAGGTCGAGAGTGCTGAGACGGCGCTCGAGAGCACCGACATCGGGTGAGCGCTGTGCGGTAGAGCGTCAAAGAATCGACGAAGATCCTCGTGAAGAAGGGTGTGGCGACGGATCCGCTCGTCAAACTCGGTGAGCTCCGAGGCAGTCGGCAACTCCCCATAGATGAGCAGCCACGCGACCTCAAGGTAGGTGGAGTTCTTCGCTACTTGCTCGATGGGATAGCCGCGATAGCGGAGGATACCTCGGTCGCCGTCGATGAAGGTGATCGCGCTGCGAGTAGACGCGGTGTTGACGAAACCCTGATCGAGGGTCGTGAATCCGGTCTGCTTCATGAACGTGGAGATGTCGATCGAGTCGTGCCCGTCGGTGCCTCGGATCACAGGAAACTCGGCGCTGCCCCCGGGAAAATGGAGCGTAGCCTTCTCAGTCTCGGGGACGCCGTCAGTCACCTTTACAGCTTATAAGGACGCACGCACCACTGTCGCATGTGCCAATGAATGCGGCATCCAGTTGGAGAGACCAGACAGTCAGGCGAGAAGCTCGAGACGGGCGACTGCGTCTCGGATCGTGGCATCCGTTGCAGTCAGGGCGATGCGCACGTGGATTGGCGGGCTTTCCCCATAGAACGAGCCTGGCACCACAAGGATGCCCGCGTCGGCCAGTGCGCCGACCGTGACCCACGAGTCCTCGCCGCGCGTCGCCCAGAGGTAGAGACCAGCCGCACTCTCGTCGATAACAAACCCCGCGGCCTCAAGCGCCGGCGCGAGAATCGCTCGACGAGCCCGGTAGTGCTCGCGCTGCGCTGCCACGTGACCATCGTCGGCGAGCGCGGCCACCATCGCGGCTTGCACTGGCGCGGGCGGAATAAGGCCCGCGTGCTTTCGCACCTCGAGCAACTCATCGATGAGGTCGCTGCACCCGGCGACGAACGCCGCGCGGTAGCCCGCCATGTTCGACTGTTTGCTCAGCGAGTACACCGCGAGCACCGAGTTGCGATCCCCGGCAATGACGCGCGGGTCGAGAATAGACGGTGTCGATTCGGGGCCCTGCCAGTTGAGTTCGGCGTAGCACTCGTCACTGGCGATCACGGCGCCGAGTTCACGAGCACGAGCGACAGCCGCCCTCAATTTGTCGATGTCGAGTACGCGCCCGTCGGGATTGCCGGGGCTGTTCAGCCAGACGAGCCTCGTTCTGGGCGGCCAGTCGGCCGGATCATCGGATGCCACGGCTGTCGCCCCGACGAGGGCAGCACCGATCGCGTAGGTGGGGTAAGCCACGGCCGGATGCACCACGATGTCGCCCTGTCGCAGGCCCAAGAACAGGGGCAGGAGCGAGACCAGCTCTTTCGAGCCGATCGTGGGCATGACGTTGGCGACTGACAGATCGTCTGCTCCGCGCCGACGGGCGAACCAGTCGACGATGGCTTCACGCAGCTCGGGGGTGCCAGCGGTCTGAGGATAGGCGTGGGCATCCGCAGCCGCAGCTAAAGCCTCACGAATCGTGACCGGGGTGGGATCTACCGGGGAGCCAACCGACAGGTCAATAAACCCATCCGGGTGACTCTTGGCTCGCTCGGCGTAAGCAACGAGCGAGTCCCAGGGAAAGTCGGGGAGCTCAAGTGGAGTGCGGGCCACTCAGCCCTCGCCGCCACCGACCGGCAACGCGGCAATCAGCGGGTGATCTTTCTTGATGACGCCAACCTTGGCTGCTCCACCGGGGGAACCGATGTCGTCAAAGAACTCGACGTTTGCCTTGTAATAGTCCGCCCACTTGCCCGGCAGATCGTCTTCGTAATAGATGGCTTCAACGGGGCAGACGGGCTCGCACGCGCCACAATCGACACATTCATCCGGCTGGATGTACAACATGCGATCGCCCTCGTAGATGCAATCGACAGGGCACTCGTCGATGCAGGCGCGATCCTTCAGATCCACGCAGGGCTGGGCGATGACATACGTCACTTCAGATCAGAACCTTTCGCGGCAGGGGATTCAATAGTATCGCGAGGGCGTCGCGCCGCCGACGGCCACGCCAACACCCACTCTCAACCCCTGCCAGCAGGGTGCGGCGAGTAATACCGAAACGATCCGAGCCGCGAGGCTTTGCTCTGAGAAGGCTCCGCTGGGTGGAGCGAGCCTACGGTAGCGCTCGACCGAAGCAATTGGCCGCGGTTGGCCCGACGAGAGCCTGAAGGTGTCTCCCTGAACCTCGACCTGGGTGCGGTGGGCGCCGAGAGCCAACCGCTTGCGGTCAAGCACCACCGCGATATGTCATCGGGGTGCGCGTGGACGAACAGTACCTTCTGACCCACGCGACCCCCCTCGCCCAACCGACTGGCAAAGATACGCGACCGCGATGCTTCTACTGAGGGTTCGCGGAGGTCACCGTGTAATTGGCGACAAATCCGTTGGCGCCGTCTTGAGAGACGACGACGAGCACACCCCATGCGTCAGTACTTGCAATGTACGTGCCACCCTCTCCATTGGAGCCGCCGAACTCACCGCTGCTCACAAAACCCGCCGCTTCGAGCTGTGCCTTGATGGCATCGATCGCGCTGGCATCAGCGACCTTTATGGTGACGTTGAAGACCTTGCCTTCGTCGTTTCCAATCGATCCACCGAAGAGAATCTCGCCTGAGGCAAGGGGAACCTCGGTGACCGGGTAGCCCTCCGGCACACTGGTGCCTCCCAGGTCGACATCGCCACCGGTGACTCCCTCGATGATCCCCTCGACGGGGTTACCAAAGCAACCAGAGAGAGCGGGCGTCAGAACGAGCGCGAGAGCGATCGCGAGGGGTGCAGTGTAGCGGGTGCGCTTTGATGACATGAGATGCCTCCATTGTGAATGATCAGATGCGAACGACGAGATAGTTGATGACAAGTCCATAGTCGGGCGACTCCTGCGTCGTGACCTGCACTTGGTAGGCAGCGTTCTCAAAGGCGGCAAAACCACCATTGGGGGTGATGTTCTCGACCAGGGCTTCGAAGCCGGCGGCTTTCATTTGCTGCGAGGCATCCTCGAAGTCTGCTTCAAGGTCATCGACTCCGATGAGTACCGACCAACCGGTGCCGACGTCAATGCCGAAAACGACCTCGCCGTCGATCAGAGGGATGTCGGTCGGGAAGGTGGGAGGGAGTCCCACGAACTGATCCAGCTCGACATCGGTTCCCGGGTCGTCGGTGCCGTCGCTCTGGCCCGACTCGCCGGAGCCGCCGGAACCGCCCCCCGTAACTGTCGGCGGGCTGAAGAAGCACCCGGTGAGTAGGGCGGAGGTAAGGCTGAGCACCGCAAGCGCGGCCATAACCCGAGTTCTCTTCACTGGCCCAGCGTATCGGGCGGGTAGACCGTCTAACAATGAGGGATTCGTCATGTCTTCACAACGATTGGGAGGCCTCGCAGGGTTGACGTCGGCGCCCTACGCGTTCTGCTTCTTGCGCTGCGAGGCAGCGCGCGCCCGAGCGTTCGCATCGAGCTCGACCTTGCGAATCCGGATGACCTCGGGGGTCACCTCGACGCACTCGTCTTCGCGTGCGAACTCGAGGCACTCCTCGAGGGTGAGCTTGCGCGAGGGAGTCATCCGTTCGAACACGTCAGAGGTCGACTGACG
>JANOED010000321.1:0-15025 GCA_031413035.1 Leifsonia sp.
CGCGATACTCACGAACTCGGTGCCCCATGTGGTCGGCGGCGGGACCGTGGCCTACGTAAACCCTGACGAGCACCGGTATCTGACCGACCCCGCGCATCGCGAGGAGGCGGGCACGCCAGCGATCGTCGAGGCGATCCGGGCCGGTCTGGTTTTTCAGCTGAAGGAAGCCGTGGGGGTGTCCACAATCCAAGCGCTCGAACACGACTTCCTTCGGCGCGCGCTCGCTGCCTGGGGCGAGCATCCCGGAATCCAGATCCTCGGCAACGCTCACGCCGACCGACTCTCGATTGTGTCGTTCGTGGTCAAGCGCCCGGGCGAGCGGTACCTCCACCACAATGCTGTGGTCGCCATTCTCAACGACCTCTTCGGTATCCAGTCGCGAGGCGGATGCTCGTGCGCCGGCCCCTACGGACACCGGCTTCTGGGAATCGACCTCGACCGTTCACACGAATTCGAACGCGAGATCTCTGGCGGCTGCGAGGGAATCAAGCCCGGCTGGGTGCGGGTGAGTTTCAACTACTTCATCAGCGACGAGGTCTTCCGCTACATCGTGAGGGCGGTGTCAATGGTCGCCGATTCCGGCCACAAGCTCCTGCCGCAATACCGATTCGATCCCGACTCCGGGCTATGGCGGCACTGCGATGGTCCGGTCGAACCGCCGCTGCGTTTCAGCCAACTCTCCTACGGGCCCGACGGAGTTCTCACCTATCCGCACCGGACCGAGAGTGCGCCGGAATCCGCTCTCGAGGGCTACCTAGAGCAGGCCACCACGCTTTTTGATTCCCTGCCCGACCCCGATTCCTCCGGAGGCTACCCTCCACATGCCTCCGACGATCGACTCAGTGCTGACTTCGAGCACCTGAGGTGGTTCGATCTCCCTCCGGCTTCCCTCCAGCGCTAGTGTCGCGAGGCGCTCGACTACCGGTCTGGTCAGTCGGTCGAGACCGCGTGCGATTCGAGGAATTCATAGAGTTCTCGGTCGTCAACGCCCGGGAAAGTTCCCGACGGCAGGGGCGACAGGATGTGAGCATGCAGCCGTGCACTCGGCCAGGCCTTGCCTGACCACCGTTCGCTCAGTTCACCGTCGGGGCGCCGACAGCACGCGTCATCCGGGCAGGTGGACTTGGTGCGATTCGTGGTCTCCCGCCCTCGGAACCACTTGGAGTGAGCGAAGGGAACCCCGATTGTGATTGAAAACTCCTCGGCGGAGGTAGTTCCGGTCTGTGTCGACTCGAAGAACGTTCCCTCGGGTGTGTCGGTGTACTGATAGAACTCGGTCGTGCGATTGGTGCGGGTGAACGCGGTGCGCGCGCTCCAGTGCCTGCACACGAGTTGGCCCTCGGTGGATCCGGTCACGTCGACCGGAAGGCGGAGCCCGTCGTTCTCATAGGCCTTGTAGACCGCGCCATCATCGCCCACGCGCAGGAAGTGCACCGTGAGATCGAGGTGTGCGGTTGCCAAGTTGGTGAAGCGCAGGGCAGCGGCCTCGTGGGTGACACCGAAGGCATCCCTAAAGTCCTCTACGGCGATGTTGCGCTCGGCCTTAGCGACCGTGAGGAAGTCGACGGCCTGTCGACGCGGCATGAGCACCGCGGCCGCGAAGTAGTTGATTTCGAGTCTCTGCCTCAAGAAGTCGGCGTAGGTGACCGGTGTGGCGTGCCCGAGAACTCGATGGCCCATAGCCTGAAGCGCCATACCGCGCAGCCCGGGTCCGCCGGGGATCGAAGCCGGGGGCAGGTAGATGCGACCGTTCGCCAAGTCGGTGACGCTCCGTGCCGAGTGCGGCAGGTCGTTCACGTGCACGAGCTCAAACCCGAGCTTCTGAGCCATCATGCTCACCGAGCGATGGGTCAACGCCCCGGTGGTGTGTCCGACATCGGCAAGCAGCTTCTCGGCGACGTCGTCGATGTCGGGCAAGTAGTTGTCGAGCGTGCGCATGTGCAGCCTTAGGTCGGTATTGGCACGACGGGCTTCCTCCGGCGTCGCGATCGCCTCCCGCGCGCGGCGCCCGAGTTCGTGGTGGAGCCCGACGAGCACTTCGAGGGTCTCGTCAGTCATGCCTTTCGATGGCCGAATCATCGGGAGTCCCAGCGAGGCGTAGACGCTTGAGCGCTGCGCCCGGTCGAGCTCGATCTCGAGTGCAGCGCGCTTCGAGGGCGGAGTGTCATCCAGAAGATCATTGACTTGGATACCGGTCGCCGACGCGATTGCTGACAGCAGACTCAGCCGGGGTTCACGTCGGCCGTTCTCCATTAGTGAGAGTTGGCTACCCGCGATTCCGACCCGATCGCCGAGTTGGTCGAGAGTCATGCCGGCGGCCGTTCTGAAGTGACGCATTCGTTGGCCGAGGGTTGCAAGATCGTTCACGAGATCAGAATAGCGAAAGATTCGTCAATCTTTCCAGCCTTTGCACCTGTGAATCCAGTAATGATGCGTCGATAGTGGAAGAAAAGCATATTCTTCCCTCGAAAGGTCCGGCATGAGCATCGCGGAATCGACTCGCACTCAGTCCCCCATCCCCTCCACTGCACCGCACGCGGTTGTGCGGTGGGTCGAGGAGATTGCGGCCCTCACGCTGCCCGACGACGTCGTGTGGTGCGACGGGTCCCGCTCTGAGTGGGACGCTCTAGCTCGCGAGATGGTCGCCAAGGGAACACTAATCCGACTGAACGCTGAGCACCGTCCATACAGCTTCCTGGCCCGCAGCGACCCGAGCGACGTGGCGCGCGTTGAGGATCGCACCTTCATCTGCTCAACGGAGCCCGCCGACGCGGGACCAACGAACAACTGGGTTGACCCGCACGAGATGCGCGCAACACTTCACCCGCTTTTCGCTGGCAGCATGCGCGGGCGAACCATGTACGTGGTTCCGTTTTCCATGGGACCGCTGGGCGGCCCGCTCTCCCGACTGGGCGTCGAGGTTACCGACTCCCCCTACGTAGTGGCCAGCATGGGCATTATGACTCGGATCGGTACCGAGGTGCTCGAGTTGATCGGACCGGACACGCAATGGGTGCGCGCCGTACACAGTGTCGGTGCTCCCCTCTTGCCCGGCCAACGGGATGTCGCCTGGCCGTGCAACGACACGAAGTACATCACCCACTTTCCCGAGAGCCGGGAAATCTGGTCGTTCGGGTCCGGCTACGGCGGCAACGCACTACTCGGCAAGAAGTCCTTCGCTCTGCGAATCGCGTCCGTCATGGCACGCGACGAGGGCTGGCTCGCCGAGCACATGCTCATTATCAAGGTGACTAATCCGCGTGGCCGCGTGTTCCACGTTGCCGCGGCGTTCCCGAGCGCCTGCGGAAAGACGAACCTCGCGATGCTCAAGCCGACCATCCCTGGGTGGAAGGTTGAGACCGTTGGCGACGACATCGCGTGGCTCGGCCGTGGTGACGACGGTCGGCTGCGCGCGATTAACCCTGAGGCTGGCTTTTTCGGCGTTGCTCCCGGAACCGGTTACTCCACCAATGCGACGGCGATGGACACGATCTGGGGAAACACGATCTTCACAAACGTCGCACTGCGCGAAGACGGCGACGTGTGGTGGGAGGGCATGACCGACGCCGTGCCCGAGAGGCTCACCGACTGGCAGGGCAAGCCGTGGACGCCGGCATCCGGTCGTCCAGCAGCCCACCCGAATTCACGCTTCACTGTGGCCGCCCGGCAGTGCCCGACGATTGCGGACGACTGGGAAGACCCACAGGGCGTCGTCATCGACGCAATAATCTTCGGCGGCCGCCGCGCGAGCAACGTGCCGCTAGTGGTGGAGGCACGGGATTGGGAGCATGGGGTCTACCTGGGCGCCACGATCTCATCCGAGCGCACCGCGGCCGCCGAAGGCACAGTCGGGGAGCTACGGCGCGACCCGTTCGCAATGGCCCCGTTCTGCGGCTACAACATGGCCGACCACTGGGCGCACTGGCTGAAGATCGGTGCGCAACTGCGCACGTCGGGCTCGGTGCCGCGCATTTTTCAGGTGAACTGGTTCCGCAAGGGCGCTGACGGCCGTTTTCTCTGGCCCGGATTCGGCGAGAACTCCCGCGTGATCGAGTGGATTCTTGATCGAGTCGACGGGCGAGTTCCCGCGAAGGACAGCCCGATCGGACTGCTGCCTGCTGACGGCGCACTCGACCTCGACGGTCTCGAGATCAGCGATGACGACCTCGCCGAGCTCTTTGCGATCGATCGCGACTCGTGGCTCGCCGAAGCGGACGCGACCGAAGAGTTCTTCGGGACGTTTGAGGGGCGTGTTCCCGAGGCAATCTCGTCGCAGGTTGACACCCTTCGTGCACGCCTGACCTAGGGCACCACAACGTTTCTGTTCACTCGTGCGTCTGAATAGGTGTGACCTCAACTATTTTTGAGACGACTCGCGCAGACGGCGCGATGACGAGGAGGCGGTCGGTGAGCCAGACCGCGCGCGAGCCCGCCCAAGGTTGGGAGCAGGTCGTCACCCGTCTCGTTGCTGAGCGCGGCGATGCACTCACCCGGTATGCGTACCTCATCTCGGGAAGTCGCGATGACGCGTCCGACCTTGTTCAAGAGGCCCTAGTCAAGACCTTCGGCAGGTTGCGCAACGGATTCACCATCACCAGCGCTGAGAGCTACGTGCGCCGAGCCATCCTGAACACCTATCTCGACTCGGGCAGGCGCACCAGTCGGTGGCGGCGCATCGCCCACCTCGAAGTGACCCCCGAACTCGACGAGCCACAGAACGAAGAGACCGAGGCTCGTCTCGACCTTCGCAGCGACCTGATGAAGCTGAGCCCGCGCGAGCGGGCCTGCATCGTGCTGCGCTACTACGAGGATCTCAAGGTCGATGACATCGCCGAATGGCTCGACATTAGTGCTGGGGCCGTCAAGCGCTATCTGAGCGACGGGCTCGCCAAGATGGCAATTCTTCTCACGGATGACTCGGAAGGGGTAGACCGTGCCCAGAACTGACTCAGACCTGCGTGACCTTTTTGCCGCCTCGGATGCTCCGGCATCAGCAATCGACACGAAGGCAGTCATCACGCGAGCGCGGCGACGACGGCTACCCCGGCAGATCGGCGCAGGAGCGGTGGGTGCTCTGGCAATCGCGGGCATCGCGGTGATCGGCATCCCGCTTACGCAGCTTGCGCCCGATACGTCGGTATCGACCATGGAAAGCGCGCCCGATGAGGGCAGCGCGTCTGACTCGGCTCTGGAAATCAAGCGGGCTCCCGCGGAGCGCCTCAATCTCTGCACCGCTCCGGTCGCCGAATTCGTTCCCAACACCTCGGGGTTGCGGCTCGAGGTTGTTTTCCCCGAGGTTGCACCAACCGGGACCGCACCGATTTTGGGCGAGGTGAACCTGACCAATACCGGTTCGACATACATCGCCGGGTCTACTGCGCCAACCCCAGCGATCACCGTCTCACAAAGCGGAGTCGTACTCTGGCACAGCAATGGGCCAGTGGATGCCTC
This sequence comes from Leifsonia sp., assembly GCA_031413035.1. Classification (GTDB taxonomy): domain Bacteria; phylum Actinomycetota; class Actinomycetes; order Actinomycetales; family Microbacteriaceae; genus Rhodoglobus. The sequence goes on from JANOED010000321.1 coordinate 5,452, forward strand.
GGCCGTGGAAGTTGCTCTGGCTCCGGGTGAGACGCTGAAGTACGCGGCTTCGTTCGTGCCCGTCCGGTGCGGGGTCGATGACGACCTCGCAGAGCAGTTCAGGCCGGATCTGCCCCCGCTTGTCCCCGGGACCTATCGGGTGACCGCAGCGATCGACTTTCTCCCCAGCGTTCCGGTCGGGGATGGGTCGACCCCCGGGCTGGACCTCGTGATGAGTGAAGCCGACGCGATCGATCTCGAATAAGGCGATGAAAAAGAAACCGCCGCCACGACACTGTGGCGGCGGTTTCCCTTAGTGATTGATGAATCTAGCCGAAAGTGGCCATTCTGAACAAATAGGATTCGTCCCGTACGTCGACGTGAGGAGTCGCAAGTGAAGATGCCGCGATGGATATGGGGTGCTGCCGCATTGACGGCCGTGCTGACAATCAGTACTCCGCTCGCCGCCCTTGCCGACGACCCTGTTGACCTCGATGGTGCCTACATAGTCGATCTCGCGGGAGCGACCTCTGAGGCCGAGCGCACCGACATCCTCGCCAGCCTCGACTCGCTTTACGCTCGAGGCGACATCCAACTCTTCGTCGTCTACGTGGGTACCTTCACAAATCCCGCCAGCCCGATCGACTGGGCCGATACGGTCGCCATCGACAATGGGTTGGGGTCTCAGGACATCTTGCTTGCGGTCGCCCTTGACGATCGTCAGTATGCCCTCTCGGTCGATCCCAACTTTCCCTTGACCGACGCGCAACTCGACGAGGTCGAACTCGCCATTGAGGCAGAACTGCGCAACGACCAATGGGCCCAGGCAGCAATAGCCGGCGCCCAAGCACTCGAGGCCGCGGCGACTAGCGTCGTGGGACCAAACGAGCCCACCGATCCGACGACGCCTGAGACACCGGGGACCGAGGAAGCAGACGCGACCGGGGGGATCCCGATCCTTCCGATCGTGGGCGGCGTCGCGGTTGTCGGCGCTGGAGTCTTCATCTACTCCCGGATCCGTCGCCGCGGAGCTGGCGGAACAACCACGAGCGTGCCCGAGCAGATGACCCAGAAGCAGCTCGATCAGCGGGCAGGAAGTCTTCTCGTGCAGCTTGACGACTCCCTCAAGACCAGCGAGCAGGAGCTCGGATTCGCGATCGCCCAGTTCGGCGACGACGCCACGAAGGACTTCTCCGGAGTGCTGGCGAGCGCGAAGCAGAAGGTGGCCGCAGCGTTTGCCATCAAACAGCAACTTGACGATGTAAACCCGGATTCTGCGGACGACCAGCGGGCGTGGACAACCCAGATCATTCAGCTCTGCGAGGCAGCCGACTCCGAACTGGACGCCCAGGCCGATGCCTTCGACGAACTACGGCAATTGGAGAAGGATGCTCCGGCCGCCCTGGCGAAGGTCGTTGCGGACACCGCCGCTGCCCGAGCTCGGTCGGCGACGGCCGCTGCGACTCTGGCCGGGCTTGGCACCAAGTACGCGGCATCTGCAACGAAGGCCGTCGCCGATAACAGCACGCAGGCCGACAAGCTACTCGACTTCGCCGATGCCGCTGCGAAGAAGGCAGAAGACGCGATTGCAGCCGGCAAGGCGAGCGATGCTGCAATCGCCGTGCGAACCGCTCAGTCGAGCGTCGGTCAGGCTCAGCAGCTCTTTGGGGCGATCGACACGCTCGCAGCGGCACTCGATGAGGCGGCGACCAAGCTCGAGGCGGCCGTCGCCGACACCAACCAAGACATCGCCGCGGCACGAGCACTGCCAGCGGACTCCGCGGCGACCCACCTCGCCCCCGCGATCGCTGCCGCAACAGCCGCACTATCCGAGTCAACGAGCACAGCGGGCGATCCGATTGCCAGCCTCGCCAAAGTCGAGCGGGCCAATGCCGCTCTCGATCAAGTGTTTGTGGGGGTGCGCGACGAGCAGCAGAAGATGGCCGCAGCTCGCGCCAAGCTCGATGGCTCGCTGACCGCCGCGCGTGCTCAGGTTGCGAGCGCGACTGACTTCATCACCACGCGTCGAGGGGGCATCGGAGAGTCGGCCAGAACTCGCGTCACCGAGGCTGAGCGGCTACTCGCGCACGCCGAAGCGATTGCTACATCAGATCCGGTCACCGCTCTGGCGGAGTCTCAGCGTGCGTACCAACTGGCATCCACGGCGTTCGACCTCGCCCGCAATGATGTGGAGAGCTTCACCGCCCAGGAGCACTATCGTTCAATGCCCCGTGGGTCTGACGGCGCCGACCTAGGCGGCCTTCTCGGCGGACTGGTGGGTGGGATGATCGGCTCAAGTCGCAGCGGCGGCGGAAGCTCCGGGGGGTACCGGCCCAGCTCGAGTTCGCGGTCAGGCTCGTTCGGCGGAAGTTCTCGGAGTTCCGGGGGATCGCGCAGTTCTCGCAGTAGTGGCGGACGCAGTCGCGGCGGTAGGTTCTAGTCAAAGGCTTCGATCCACACATCCACAAGGAAAGGCACGCTGAATGGCTAAGCAATCGATCCTCGGGCGCATCTCCCAGCTCCTGAAGGCCAATATCAACGCCCTTATCGACCAGGCAGAGGATCCGCAACTGCTGCTCGACCAGCTTGTGCGGGACTACACCAACTCGATCGCCGAGGCCGAGAGCGCCGTCGCGCAGACGATCGGCAACCTGCGCCTCATGGAGCAGGACCTCGCGGAGGACATCGCCGCCGCAGCGGACTGGGGCCGCAAGGCGCTCGCCGCGAGCGCCAAGGGCGACGAATTGCGCGCGGGCGGCAACGCCGTTGACGCCGACAAGTTCGACAACCTCGCCAAGATGGCCCTCGGCAAGCAGCTCTCGGCCGAGAATGAGGCAAAGGTCGTCGAGCCGACGATCGCGTCGCAGACCACCGTCGTCGACCAGCTCAAGAAGGGCCTCGACGGCATGCGTGGCAAGCTATCTGAGCTGACGTCAAAGCGCGATGAACTCGTTGCTCGCTCGAAGACTGCGGATGCTCAGCAGCAGGTGCACGATGCGGTGAAGTCCATCGACCTGCTCGATCCGACCAGCGAGATCGGTCGCTTCGAGGAGAAGATCCGCCGCGAAGAGGCGAAGGTTCTCGGGCAGCAGGAGATTGCTGCATCCACTCTGGATGCCCAGTTTGAGACTCTCGACGACCTCGACAAGCAGACTGAGGTCGACGCTCGTCTTGCGGAATTGAAGGCTGGCACCGCGCCGAAGGCCGTCACCTCCTGACCGCCACATTCGTCGTCGTTCCGCAGTGGCAGGGCTCCGGCTCGTCACGGGCCATGCGTCTTGTTGACGGGTCCGAGGCGATCCGGGGTGACCTGCCGAGCGCGTCCACTCTCACGGTCGAGGTACCGCTAGAGGCCGGAGACACTCACGGAACGAGCGTCAATCGACTCACCTCGGTCGCGACCGTGCGTGACCGGCTCGCAGAAGTGCTCAGCGGAACCGACGGCACTGTGATCACGGTAGGCGGCGACTGCGGGGTTGAGCTCGCCGCAATCGGTCACGTCTCTGCAAGCGACGTCGCCGTTGTCTGGTTCGACGCGCACCCTGACCTAAACACACCCGAGACGAGTCCGTCTGGTGCCTTCCATGGGATGGTTCTGCGCACCCTGATCGGCGACGGCCCGCCAGAGCTCGTTCCCGAGCACCCAGTTTCGGTCGATCGAGTGATCCTTGCTGGCTGCCGAGCCTTTGACCCGGCAGAGGACGAATGCATCGCAGCGCACTCACTGCGCTGCATCGAGGCGGGCGACGTGAGCGGGGAAACCCTGATCGCTGCCATCGAGGCGACGGGCGCGGCATCCGTGTACCTGCACATCGATCTCGATGTACTGGATCCCGAGGACATCTCGGGACTGGGTTACCCCGAGCCCTTCGGCGTGCGCGCCGGGGATCTCGTCGACACCGTCAAGGCGATTCTCGAGCGCTTCCCCCTGGCCGGAGCCGGAATCACCGAGTTCGCGCCGTCAAGCCCCGCAGACGCTGTCGACGACATGCCGACCATCCTGAGACTGGTTGGCGCCCTCACGACGAGCCACTCGGCCGGTTAGGACCGTCGCCTCGTGCCCTCCGGTTTAGCCCGCGATGGGCGCGTCGGCTACCTGAACACCGATCGTATAGTCGGCACCATCCACTGACTCGATAGTGACGGGCGACTCGTACTGGTCCCCGGTCGCTGGGTCGGTGAGCACGCAGTCGAGCACAGTGCCCTTCACCAGGTCGATGCTGCCCTCGCCGCAATCGATGTCTGGGCGTGCGCCGACCTGCTCCTCGAGCGCGTTCTCGGCGGTGTTCGCAATGTCACCGCGATCGGCCGTGTAGGTCGGAGCTTGGGTGCAGCCGGAGAGTATCGCTGTTGCCATAACGACCAGAGCTAGTGCGGGTGCGACTCGGTTCACGGAGGCCTCCTTGAGCGCTCGAATTGATGGCCAGTTTAGGGTAAACCGGCCTCGACCCAAGGAGCCCACCGTAGTCTGGAATCATGACCGAATCCGCCACAGAAGTTCCCCGAATCACCGTGGAACGCGACGGGCACGTGCTACTCATCGGCCTCAACCGGCCCGAGAAACGCAACGCTGCCGACTTTGCCCTGCTGCAGCAACTCGCTTTGGCTTATGCCCAGCTCGAACACGATCCCGAGATTCGGGCAGGCTTCGTCTTCGCTCACGGCGATCACTTCACCGGTGGGCTCGATCTCGCAGACGTCGGACCACGACTGGGCTCCACGGGCCTCGCGATTGTTCCCGACGGTGGCCTGCACCCCTGGCAGACCGAGGGCGATCACCTGACAAAGCCCGTGGTGATCGCGGTTCAGGGAGTCTGTCTTACGCTCGGAATCGAGTTGATTTTGGCGAGCGACATCGCGGTGGCCGCCGATTCCACCACGTTTGCCCAGATCGAGGTTGCCCGGGGAATCCTTCCGTTCGGTGGAGCGACTATCCGCCTTCCGCGGGCGGTCGGGTGGGGCAACGCGATGCGGTGGATCCTCACTGGTGATACCTTCGGCGCGGCAGAGGCGCACCGAATCGGTCTCGTGCAAGAGGTTGTGCCGCACGGCGAGCAGTACGCTCGCGGCCTCGAGCTCGCTCACCGGGTGGCTGCCCAAGCGCCGTTGGCTGTTCAGGCGGCGCTCGCCAACGCCAAGTTGGCGGTGCGTGCGGGGGATGCCGCAGCCGAAGCAACACTTCAGCCCGATCTCGCCCGGCTCGCCGCCAGCGAAGACGCTCGCATTGGCATGGAAGCCTTCGTCACTCGGCAGCCAGCAGAGTTTGTGGGGCGGTGACCGTGCAGACCTACGATGTCGTCATCATCGGCGCAGGCGCGGTAGCCGAGAACGTCGCCGACCGGGCAGTGCAGGGCGGTCTCACGGCCGTGCTCATTGAGAGCGAGCTCGTTGGGGGTGAATGCTCCTACTGGGCGTGCATGCCCTCGAAAGCGCTGATCCGCAGCGGATCGGCGCTGCGCGCGGCACAACGAGTCAAGGGGGCCAAGGAGGCCGTCACCAGCGATCTCGACGTCGCGGCTGTGCTCGCACGCCGCACCTCGTTCACGAACGACTGGAACGACAGCGGTCAGGTCAAGTGGGTCGAGAAGGCCGGAATCGCGCTGGTTCGCGGACACGGTCGCCTCACCGGAGCCAAGCAAGTCGAGGTCACAGCAACCGATGGCACGATCACTGAGCTGACCGCGACCCACGCGGTCGTGGTCGCCACCGGGTCTGATCCGCTGCTGCCCGACATTTCTGGACTTGCCGACGCGTCGCCGTGGACCGCACGCGACGCGACCAGCACTAGATCCGTGCCGAAGCGCCTCGCGATCATTGGCGGCGGGGTTGTCGCGGTCGAGATGGCGACCGCGTTCGCGAGTCTTGGCTCGCAGGTCACGATTCTCGCGCGCAGCGGCCTGTTGCGTGATCAAGAGGACTTCGCGGGTGAACGGGTGACTGCTGGCCTGACAGCAGACGGAGTCGACATTCGCCGCGCCGCACCGACTCGCGTCGTACGATCCGGTGCCGAGGTGACTTTGCACGTCGATGGAGGCGAGCTGATCGTTGCCGACGAGGTTCTTGTCGCAACCGGCCGAGTGCCGCGGACCACCGACATCGGACTCGAGACCGTCGGCCTCACGCCCGGTGAGTGGATCACCGTCGACGACACCCTTCGGGTACCCGGATACGACTGGTTGTACGCGACCGGCGACGTCAACCATCGGGCCCTACTCACCCACCAAGGCAAGTACCAGGCGCGGGCCGCAGGCGACGTCATCGTCGCCCGCGCCAAGGGCAACCTCGTGGATGACGCGGCGTGGGGCACCCACGTCGCGACCGCCGATCATTCCGCGGTGCCGCAGGTGACCTTCGCCGACCCGGAGGTCGCCTCGGTCGGTCTGACATCCACGGCGGCGCGGCAGGCGGGATTGAGCATCCGGGTCGTCGACTACAACCTCGGCTGGGTCGCCGGCGCGAGCCTGCACGCCGACGGCTACAAGGGCATGGCGCGGATGGTCGTCGATGAGGAGCGGGGAGTAGTTGTCGGCGCCACCTTCGTCGGTCAGGATGTCGCAGAACTCGTGCACGCGGCCACCATCGCGATCGTGGGTGAGGTGCCTCTCGCGCGCTTGTGGCACGCGGTTCCCGCATACCCCACGATGAACGAGATTTGGCTCAGACTCCTGGAGGCATACGGTCGCCCCTAGGCCGAGCGCTCCCGGCGTAGACGCCGAGCAGGCTTGCGGCCGCTGAGCCCTCGGCACCATCGCCACGCGCAGGATCACACCTCCCATGCAGCCACTGTATTGTGCGAAGCGTGCCCACCGCCGCCTCGTCTGACTCACCAGAACGCGCCAGGGGCAGACGCAGTCCGGTCGCACGCATCAGTGACGTTCGATGGGTAAGAGCGGTCGCCCTCAGCCCCGTGATCGCCCGACCCGGCTACTGGTTTGCCACCGCGTGCGGGCTCATCTGGGGTGCACTGCTCGGGCGGTTCCACCTCAGTCGTCAGGGCGACGTCATCGTCGCAGCCAATCTGCCGAAGTGGGCGTTCGGTCGCGGCGGCACCACCATTGGGGCGGTTTACCTGACAAGCACTAACGTCTCTCCGTCGATTCTCGAGCATGAGGCCGTGCACCGCGCCCAGTGGAAGCGTTACGGTCTTGCGTTCATTCCGCTTTACCTCGATGCCGGCCAGGATGCCCTCCGCAACCGATTCGAGATCCAAGCCGACCTCAAGAAAGGCGGCTACCTGTGAGCCCTGTTGCGGTCATCACTGGAGCTAGTTCGGGGATCGGCGCGGATGCCGCGGCTCGCCTAGCCGCGCTCGGCTGGGACGTTGCCGTGGTCGGCCGCAACCCCGAGCGCACGCACGGCGTCGCCGAGGCCGTGGGTGCAACGGCGTTCGTGGCGGATTACGATCGGCTTGACGAGGTGCGTTCACTCGCGGCATCCCTCGCCGAACGCTACGAGCGCATCGATGTGCTCGCCAACAACGCTGGTGGTCTCGTCAGGAAGCGCGCACGGTCTCCCGACGGTTTCGAACGCACCCTGCAGCACAACCACCTCGCGCCGTTCCTGCTGACGAACTTGCTGCTGCCGACCCTGACAGCGTCGTCGGCTCGCGTGATTGGCACGGCCAGCCTGGCCAACACCTTCGCTCCGATTCGGCTCGACGATCTCAACTGGGAGCACCGCCCGTGGCTCGGCGGCTGGCGCACCTACGGCGTTACGAAGATTGCGACCATTCTCTTTGCGCAGGAGTTGGCGCGACGTACAAGCCTCGAGGCGTATTCGTACCACCCCGGCTATGTCGCCACCGGGTTCGGAGCCGACACCGGCATCGTCAAGCTCGGTAACGAGGTTTTCGGCGGACGATTCGGACTGACCCCCGAGCAGGGTGCGGCCCCTCTGGTGTACCTCGCGACGACCGACTCGACCGGGGTGCCTAATGGCACCTACTTCGACCGGTTCACCCCGAACGGGCGGATTCACCCGAGCGGCCGCAGACCGGGCGTCGGCGAGGATCTGTGGGAGCGAACTGCCGCAATGGTTGGACTCTCCCCCGACGTCCCCCCACGGGACTAGGGTGTATTCCATGAGAGCGATTCACACTGCACTGGGGCTCGCGATCGCAGCGAGCCTTCTGGTCGGATGCACGCCCGCAGCCGACGACGCTGGTTCCACGCCCACGCCCAGCCCAACTCCGAGCGAGTCCGCCACCCCGACGCCGACGCCCACGCCGACGCCCACTGCCGAGGCCGGACCGTTCGTCGTCGATTGCCAATCGATCATCCCGCAGTCGCGCCGCGACTGGGTGAACAGCAGTGGTTGGCCGCTCTTTGCGCCCGAGGAGTTCTTCGCGAAGGTGCGCTCCGAAGTGGCATCGAGTCCCTACATCCTGATGCAGGACAACGGCGGGATCGTCTGCCCGTACACCGCTGGCTTTGAGGTCACGCTCGCCTACGGATACGCACCCTTGGCCGATGCGCAGGTCGCCGAGGCCGACGCGCTGATTCTGGGCATGGGCGACCTCCACTCGACGTCACCATACGCGGGCGGCACGCTGTACACCTCGGGAATCGACGGCAACGCGTTCGAGTTCTTCCTCATCGTGCCGGGTGCTCTGTTCATGGCGACGACCCTCGAGATCCTCGAAGAAATGGTGGCGACGGTTCCGTAGCTGTCCCGCGGCTTGACATTACTCCTCCAGCCTGCTTAGTTAGTTACCTGACCAACTAACCAACAGGCCGAGAAGGGAGTTCGATGGACGAGTCACGCCCGATCTTTCTGCAAGTCGCAGAACAGATCGAGAACGACATCATCGTCGGCGCCCTCCGGGAGGAATCCCAGGTGCCGTCGATCAACGACTTCGCCGCCTTCCATCGCATCAACCCAGCCACCGCCCTCAAGGGAGTCAACCTCCTCGTGGAGGCAGGGGTGCTGTACAAGAAGCGCGGTATCGGCATGTTCGTGGCATCCGGAGCTCAAGAACGCATACTCGCGCAGCGGCGGAGCGCGTTCGAGGCCGAATTCGTTCGGCCACTCATCGCGGAGGCCGCGAAGCTCGGCATCACTTCGGTGCAACTCGCAGACATGATCCGAAAGACAGAATCATCCGAAAGGAAAGTGCAACGATGACAGCAGTGATTGAGGTCACCGGCCTCACCCGGAAGTACGGCACGCTCGCCGCAGTCGACGACGTCACGTTCTCGCTCGAGGAGAACATGATTCACGGTCTGCTCGGCCGCAACGGCGCGGGCAAGACGACACTCATGCAACTACTCACGGGTCAGGAGTTCGCCACGTCGGGCGCTATTGAAGTGTTCGGCCAGACTCCGCTCGAGAACGCGGCAGTGCTTCAGCATGTCTCCTTCATCAAGGAGAGCCAGCGCTACCCCGAGGATTTCAAGCCGAAGCATGTATTGCGCAGCGCACCGTGGTTCTTTGAGAACTGGGATGCCGACTTCGCCGAGCGGCTGGTCGACGACTTCCGTCTGCCGCTGAACACCCGCATCAAGAAGCTCTCTCGCGGTCAGCTGTCGGCCGTCGGCGTGATCGTCGGGCTCGCCTCGCGCGCGCCGCTCACCTTCTTCGACGAGCCCTACCTGGG
>JANOED010000322.1:0-2016 GCA_031413035.1 Leifsonia sp.
CGGAGACTGGCACCGCGGAGCGACGCCGGCTCGTCGAAGATCTCGTCATCGAGCTGGGGGCGATTCCCGTGTCGATGACCGCCGAGGAGCACGACGCGAGTGTTGCCCTGATCAGTCACGTGCCGCAGGTGGTCTCGAGCCTGCTCGCAGCGCGACTGGTCGGCGCGTCAGACCCTGCGGTCGGGTTGGCAGGTCAAGGACTCCGCGACACGACGAGGATCGCCTCGAGCGAGCCGGAGCTCTGGGTGCAGATACTCGGGGCGAACGCGGCGCCGGTGGCGAGCATCCTGACTGCGCTTCGGGACGACCTCGACAGCGTGATCGCGGCGCTGGAGAAGCCCGAGGTGCCCGGCGCACGACGCGCTGTTGCTGAAGTGCTGGCCGGTGGTAACGCCGGGGTCGCTCGCATCCCGGGCAAGCACGGGCAGTCGAAGCAGTTCAGCCAGCTGGTGATCATGGTCGATGACCGGCCCGGGCAACTCGCGCGGCTGTTGACCGACATCGGGGAGGTCGGAGTAAACATGGAAGACCTGCGGCTGGAGCACTCTCCGGGTGCGCAGTTCGGTCTGGCAGAGATATCGGTACTACCTGAGGTGGAGCAGAAGTTGACGATGGCAATTGAGGAACGCGGCTGGACGATTGCTGGGGCATCCGAATGAGCGTGGCATCGTCTGGCGATTCGACTCACGTCACCGTCGTCGCCATCGACGGCCCAGCAGGTAGCGGCAAGTCGAGCGTCTCGAAGGCGGCGGCGCGCCAACTCGGCTTCGACTACCTCGATACGGGCGCGGCCTACCGCTCGCTCGCGTGGCGGTGCCTCGAGGAGGGGATCGACACCCACGGCCCAGTCGATGTCGTCGATTCGCTCGATTCGTTTGACGTGATGATCGGCACCGACCCGGACAAGTATTTCGTGCGGGTGGGTTCAGACGACGTCACCGAGGAGATCCGCGAGCCGCGAATCAGTTCGACGGTGAGCCGAATCGCCCGGATTCCCGAGGTGCGTGCACACCTCACCGGCATGTTCCGCGAGATCATCGCGGCGACGCGCAAGCCGGGCATCATCGTCGAGGGCAGGGACATCACGACGGTCGTCGCCCCCGATGCTCACGTGCGCATTCTGCTCACCGCGAGTGAGGAAGCTAGAATGGGAAGGCGTTCGGCCGAGATCACCGGTGTTTCGGCCGAGAAGACGGCTCAGGAGCTCAGCTCCCGCGATGCTCAAGACAGCACAGTCGTGGACTTCATGAACGCCGCAGAGGGTGTCACTACTCTCGACTCCACCAATCTCGACTTCGACCAGACAGTTCTGGCTGTCGTGGAGCTGGTGCGCGAACACAGCTAAGGACCCCGCATGACCACCAACGAGCACGACTCCGACGACGACTTTCCCGACGAGTTTCCCAAACTTGATTCGGCGCTCGTCGAGCGCATTAGCTCGATCGACGAGGATGAGGCAGCCCAGCGGGCGAGCGCCCTTCGCCAGGGGCTCAGCGAGTATGAACTCGACGACGAAGACCTCGGGATTCTCGACGCGGCGACCGAAGATCCCGACGCGATCGTCTACCTGCCGGCACTACCCGTGCTGGCGATCGTGGGTCGGCCCAACGTCGGCAAGTCCGCGCTCGTTAACCGCATCATCGGCCGTCGTGAGGCCGTCGTCGAAGACACTCCGGGTGTCACGCGCGACCGCGTCAACTACAAGGGCGAGTGGGTGAACCGCAAGTTCACGATCGTCGATACCGGCGGCTGGGAGCCCGATGCCAAGGGCATCAACGCCTCCGTCGCCGCGCAGGCCGAGATCGCGATCGACCTGGCCGACGCTGTGCTCTTTGTAGTGGATGCCACGGTCGGCCCCACCTCGACCGACGAGCACGTCGTGCGCATGCTTCGCGCAACTAAGAAGCCCGTGATTCTCGTCGCCAACCAGGTCGACGATGTGCACCAGGAGTCGGATGCCGCTGCGCTCTGGTCACTCGGACTCGGCCAGCCCTGGCCGGTCTCCGCCGTTCACGG
>JANOED010000323.1:0-2504 GCA_031413035.1 Leifsonia sp.
CCGAACCGCGAGCCATCAGTACCGATGACTCGCCGATCACCGTTCTCGTCGTGCCCACCAACGAGGAGCTTGAGATCGCGCGTCAGTCGGTCGCCGCCCTGACCTAACCCCGCCGTCACAGCCCCCGCCGTCACTGGCGGCGGCTACTCTTGACTCGTGGTTGCCGCCCTGTACCGCCGATATCGGCCAGAGACCTTCGCTGAGCTCATCGGGCAAGCGCAGGTTACCGACCCGCTCCGAACCGCATTGCGCACCGATCGGGTCAATCACGCCTATCTCTTCTCCGGTCCGCGCGGTTGCGGCAAGACCACGAGCGCGCGTATTCTCGCGCGCTGCCTCAACTGCGCCGAGGGCCCAACGGACACCCCCTGCGGTACCTGCCCCAGTTGCGTCGAGCTCTCGCGCGATGGCGGCGGATCGCTCGACGTCGTTGAGATCGATGCGGCCAGCCACAACGGTGTCGATGACGCTCGAGACTTGCGCGAGCGCGCGGTGTTCGCTCCCGCGCGTGACCGCTTCAAGATCTTCATCCTCGACGAGGCGCACATGGTCACCCCGCAGGGGTTCAACGCGCTACTGAAGATCGTCGAGGAGCCGCCGGAGCACGTAAAGTTCATCTTCGCGACGACCGAGCCCGAGAAGGTCATCGCCACCATCCGCTCGCGCACCCACCACTACCCGTTCAGGCTGGTGCCGCCCGCGCAGATGCTCGACTACGTGCAGTCGCTCTGCGACAGCGAGAAGGTCACCGTCGAGCCAGGGGTGCTCCCGCTCGTCGTGCGGGCGGGCGGCGGCTCGGTGCGTGACACCCTGTCGCTACTCGACCAGCTCATGGCGGGCTCCGAGAGTGCTGTTGTCGACTACGAGCGCGCGGTCGCCCTGCTCGGCTACACGCACGGTGCCCTTCTCGACGAGGTCGTCGATGCCTTGGGAAGCCGGGATGCCTCCGCCGCCTTCGCCGCGGTCGACAGGGTAATCCAGACCGGGCAAGACCCGCGCAGGTTCGTCGAAGACCTTTTGGAGCGGCTGCGGGATCTCATCATCGTCGCGGCGACCTCGGGTAATGCGCAGGCGGTGCTTCGCGGCATCCCTGGGGACCAACTCGACCGCATGATCGCGCAGGCCGCCGCGTTCGGCACCGCCGAGCTCTCGCGCGCGGCCGACGTCGTCAACGCCGCCCTCAGCGAGATGACCGGTGCGACCTCGCCGCGACTGCACCTCGAGCTCATGATCGCGCGGATGCTCGTTCCGTCGAGTGATGACAGCGACCGCGGTGCACTGGCCCGGGTCGAGCGCCTCGAGCGCCGGATCGGGGTCGAGGGGGAGACAGCGGTACCTGTCCCAGTGACACCCAAAGCGAAGGCGCCGGCGAAGCCGACCGTCGAAGCGACTGCGCCCGTCACGCCGAAGATCGCCGGCGAGGTCAGTCTCGAGCAGCTGCGCAACTCGTGGCCAGAGATTCTCGAAGTCGTGCAGAAGGCAAAGATGAGCGCGTGGACGGTCGTCTACACCTCGCAGGCCCGCGCGCTCGATGGTGACGTGCTGACCCTGAGTTTTGTGAGCCAGAATGACGTCGACAACTTCAAGCAGCCGCAGAGCGCCGGCGAGGGCGTCAGCGAGCACCTGCGTCGGGCGATTCTTGAGGTGCTTGGTATTCGGGTGAAGTTCATAGCGCGAGCGGATGCCGCGGCCGCGGCCAGCCCTCCGGTCGCGGAAGTTCTCGAAGCGCCCGCCACGAAGGTCTCGACGAGCTCGACCACCGAGTCGACCGCGGCCACGCAGGGGTGGGCGGTGGCCGAGATACCGGGCTCTGAGCCGGAGCCGGAGCCCGCGGCATCCAAGCCCGCGAAGAAGCCCGCGAAGATCTCGACGAGCTCGACCACTTCAACCACTGCGCAACCGGAGCAACAGCAGCAACAGCAGGCCGACGAGAAGGAGCGCTACGGCGAGTCGGTCGTGCGGGAGTTGCTCAACGCCAGTTTTCTTGAGGAGCAGGAAGTCGCTCCCCGGGTTGTCCCCGTGCCGAAAGACGACTGATGTACGACGGCATAGTGCAGGAGCTCATCGACGAATTGGGTCGCCTGCCGGGTATCGGTCCGAAGTCGGCGCAGCGCATCGCCTTCCACATTCTGCAGACCAAGAGCTTCGACGTGACGCGGCTGTCTGAGGTGCTTCGCGACGTGCGCGACAAGGTGCGCTTCTGTGACATTTGTGGCAACGTGACGGAGCAGCAGACCTGCGCGATCTGCCGCGATCCGCGTCGGTCGGCGGCAACCATCTGCGTCGTTCAAGAGGCGAAGGATGTCGTCGCGATCGAGCGCACCCGCGAGTTCAAGGGCCTGTACCACGTGCTCGGCGGAGCGATCAGCCCCATCGATAACGTGGGCCCAGACGACCTCAGCATTCGGCAACTCGTCATGCGCCTCGCCGACGGCACGGTGACCGAGGTGATTCTCGCGACCAACCCCAACCTCGAGGGCGAGGCGACGGCGACCTATCTCACC
>JANOED010000324.1:0-7089 GCA_031413035.1 Leifsonia sp.
GGTCCGCGTCATTGGCGCAGACCCCGAGGGATCCGTCTACTCCGGAGGCACCGGTCGCCCCTACCTCGTCGAGGGCGTCGGTGAGGACTTCTGGCCGACCGCCTACGACCCGAGTGTTGTCGACGAGATCATCGCGTCGTCAGACGCAGAGTCGTTCCACTACACGCGCCGCCTTGCACGCGAGGAGGGGCTGCTCGTCGGCGGCTCCAGTGGGATGGCCGTGGCATCCGGGCTCAAAGCAGCTCGCGATCTCGGGCCAGACGACGTGATGGTAATCCTGCTGCCCGATGGCGGACGGGGCTACCTCGGCAAGGTCTTCAACGACAAGTGGATGCGTTCGTACGGCTTCGGCGAAGACACCGACGAGCGCACGGTCGGCGATGTGTTGAGCGCCAAGACCGGGCGCCTGCCCGACCTGGTGCACGTGCATCCCACCGACACTGTGCGCGACGCGATCGAGATTCTGACCAAGTACGAGGTGTCGCAGATGCCCGTGCTCACCGCAGAGCCGCCCGTCGTCATGGGCGAGGTCGTCGGCGCGATCGACGAGCGGTCCCTGCTCGAGGCCGTTTTCACTGGCGGGGCGAAGATGACCGATTCGGTCAAGGAATTCATTGGAAGTCCGCTCGGTCTGATCGGTGTGCACGAATCTGTTGGTGTGGCGAAGGCCGCCCTCGCCGCCGCCGATGCGCTGCTCGTCACAGATGACGGCAAGCCTGCGGCCGTGCTCACCCGTCACGACCTGTTGACGTTCCTTTCCGAGTAGAGAGCACATTTCGTGACCGACGAGCAGTACGCATTTTCCACCCGCGCGATTCACGCCGGCCAAGAGTTCGATCCGACCACTGGCGCTGTGGTGCCTCCGGTCTACATGACGTCGACCTTCGTACAGGATGGCATCGGCGGATTCCGCGGTGGCTACGAGTATGCGCGCGGGGGCAACCCGACCCGAGACATGCTGCAGGAGTTGCTCGCCTCGCTCGAAGGCGGCACCCACGCGTACAGCTTCGCCTCCGGCCTCGCCGCCGAAGACGCCCTGTTGCGCTCAGTGCTCAAGCCGGGCGACCACATCATCATGGGCAACGACGTGTATGGCGGCACCCACCGGCTAGTCAGCCGCATCTTTGTGCGGTGGGGGGTTTCGATCTCGACGGTCGATATGAGCGATCTCGAAGCGGTTCGCCATGCGGTGCGCCCGGATGCCACGCACATCCTGTGGGTCGAAACCCCCAGTAACCCGCTCATGAAGATCAGCGACATAGCCGCCCTCGCCGAGATCGGACACAGCGTCGGAGCCCTCGTTGTCGTAGACAACACCTTCGCCTCTCCCTACCTGCAGCGACCGCTGCAGCTGGGCGCCGACGCGGTCGTGCACTCGACAACGAAGTACCTCGGCGGTCACTCCGACGTGCTCGGCGGAGCGGTCATCGTCAACAGCGCAGAACTCGCCGAGAAGGTCGGTTTTCAGCAGTTCGCGGCCGGCGCGGTATCTGGTCCGTTGGATGCGTGGCTCACGGTGCGCGGAATCAAGACCCTAGCCGTGCGCATGGATCGTCACTCCGCGAATGCTCAGGCCATTGCCGAGGCGCTCGTCGGGCATCCGAAGCTCGATGCCGTGTACTACCCGGGTTTGCCCGATCACCCCGGTCACGCGCTCGCGGCTCGCCAAATGGCGGGATTCGGTGGCATGCTCTCGGTCGCGGTCAAGGGAGGTACCGCGAAGGCGAAGAAATTCGCCGAGACGACCACGCTGTTCCAACTCGCCGAGTCGCTCGGTGGCGTCGAGTCGCTGATCGGCTACCCGGCGGAGATGACCCACGCGTCGGTGAAGGGCACAGCACTCGAGGTGCCCGACAACCTCGTGCGTCTTTCGGTCGGAATCGAGGATGCGGGCGACCTCACGGCCGACGTGCTCGGGGCGCTCGATCGGCTGTAGCGCCATGTCTGTTTGCCGCGAGACTACGCCGTTCTGCCCCTGAGATGATCATCTGGTGACGGACACGACCGAGCAGGCGGCACACACGCACGAGGGTCGCCTTGGGGTCGTGCAGGCCTCGGCGCTCTACATTGCTGCGGTGCTCGGCACGGGCATCCTCGTTCTCCCCGGCCTTGCTTCGGATGCCGCTGGCCCTGCCTCACTCGTCGCGGTCGCGGCTGTCTTCGCACTCTCGATCCCGCTCGCCGGCACCTTCGCCGCGCTCGCGGCAAGGTTTCCCGATGCCGGCGGGGTCGCCACGTTCGTTCGCCTCGCGCTGGGACCGACCGCCGCCCGCATGGCCGGCTACTGGTTCTTCTTTGGGGTGCAGTTCGGTGCGCCCGTCGTCGCGACACTGGGTGCGGAGTATCTGGTTGCGGCGCTCGGTGCCGATCGCTCGGCAGTGCCGATCGCCGCGCTGAGCTTTCTCGCCGTACCCCTCGCGATCAGCTTCTTCGGGTTGCGTGTGAGCGGCACGGTTCAACTCGGACTCACCGGTCTTCTCGTCGCCGTCGTCATCGGCGTCGTGGCTTCGACCGCGCCGGAAGTCGAGGCAAAGAACTTCGAGCCGTTCTTGCCGAACGGCTGGGCGGGGGTCGGCGTCGCGATCAGCCTCTTCGTGTGGGCCTTCGCCGGATGGGAGGCGGTGACCCACATCGCTGGCGAGTTCCGCAACCCGCGGCGCACTATCCCCATTGCGACCGCGGTCGCGGTGATCGTCGTCGGGTTGGCCTATTTCGCGCTGCAAGTTGTGACCGTGGGGGTCTCGACGAGCTCGACCACCGGAGCTGGCTCGACCACCGAAGGCTCGCGTGTGCCCCTCATCGACCTTGTGGCCGTGGCGGTGCCAGGGCTCGGTCCGATCGTCGTCGCGGTCATTGCTGCAGTGGTGTCGGTCGGCGTGCTGAACGCGTATGTTCCGGCGTTCGGCAAGCTCGCGGCATCCCTGGGTCGAGACGGTCACTTGCCTCGCTGGTTCGCAAAGGGCGCCGAGCCGGGTGCAGTGCCGCGCCGAGCTCTCGCGCTGGTCGCCGTCATCGAGCTCAGCTACCTCGCGCTGCTGTACTGGCGGGAGTTTGAGCTGACTGGGTTCATCCTGATTCACACCGCGTGCATGGTGGCGGTCTACGCGCTCGGGATGGTCTCCGCCCTTCGCCTGCTAACGCGCTACACCGCAGGGTGGTGGCTGGCGGTCGTGTCGGTCGTGCTCGTCGCGGGGCTGCTCGTCATCGCTGGCCCGGGGCTTATCGTCGCTGGAGTGCTCGCTGTCGTTGCGCTGATCGTCACGCTGGTCGGCCGCGTGATAACGAACCGGGAGCGCATGTAGCGCGTTCCACTAAGGTCGGGGGCATGACCACGGCAGCACAAAGCCCGAAGGCGGCCAACATCCGCCAAGTGGCGACCGCCGCCGGGGTTTCGCACATGACGGTCTCGCGCGTCATCAACGACCACCCGAGCATCGCGCCCGCAACCCGCGAACGCGTGCTCGAGGTCATGCGCCAACTCAACTACCGCCCCAACAGCGCCGCCCGCGCACTCGCGAGCCGCACCACTCGCCGCATCGGGGTGATTGTCGACAACGTCGTCGAGTTCGGCCCCGGCAGCACGCTGCGCGCAATCGAGGATGCCGCGCACGAGCGCGGCTACACCGTCAGCTCGGTTGCCGTCGATCGAGCAGTAACGCCGCACGATGCGGTCGAGTCCCTCCTGGCCATCGGGATCGACGCACTGTGTCTGATCAGCCCGCGGTCGGATTCGATCGATCTGCTGAGCGAAGGGGCATCCGGGTTGCCCGTGCTCGTCGTCAAGCCCGAACCTGAAGCAGACCTGTTCACGGTCTCGGTCGACCAGCACAAGGGCGCGAGCCTCGCGATGGAGCACCTTCTCGGCCTCGGTCATCGCGAGATCGCGCACCTAGCCGGTCCCCTGGACTGGCTGGATGCCCGCGCCCGAGAACAGGCCTGGCGCAAGCACCTCGAGCTCGCCGGCGCGCAGCCGCGACCCGTCACCGTCGGCGACTGGACCTCCGACTCTGGCTACGAGTTTGGCCGCGCGCTCGCCGCGGAACTGAGCGAGCCGAGCACGGCGCCCCCTGTCACCGCCGTCTTTGCGGCAAACGACCAGATGGCGCTCGGGCTCATCCACGCGCTGACTAAGGCGGGCATCCGGGTGCCAGAGCACGTGAGCGTCGTCGGATTCGACGACGTTCCCGATGCCCGCCACTTCATGCCGCCGCTGACGACTGTGCGCCAAGATTTCCGCGCCCTCGGCCAACTCAGCATCGACACGCTGATCGCCGCACTCGAGGGAGCGGATGTGCC
Source organism: Leifsonia sp. (assembly GCA_031413035.1). Taxonomy (GTDB): domain Bacteria; phylum Actinomycetota; class Actinomycetes; order Actinomycetales; family Microbacteriaceae; genus Rhodoglobus. The sequence continues at coordinate 4,297 of JANOED010000324.1, forward strand.
GCAACGTTCGCACATCGCCCCCGAGCTCGTGGTGCGCGGATCGACGGCGCCACCACGTTCATCCACCGAGCGGAGATTGGCTTGACCGTGCCTTATGTGACCGGTAACATCCCGCACAGTGAGCAGCTTCAGCCGCGAGGGCAGAATGGGGACGACCGCCGATGAACGCAACTCCGGCCACCGCGGCAGAACAGATCACCCAAGGCCTCGCCTCACTCGGCATCGAACTCGGCTCGACCCGCATCAAGGCGTGCCTAGTCGGAGCCGATCCGTCGGTGGTGCTTGCGGTCGGTGACTTCGAGTGGGAGAACCAGCTCGTTGACGGCATGTGGAGCTACTCCCTCGATGAGGTGTGGACGGGTCTTCGAGCCGCCTTCGCCGCGCTCGCCGCCGACGCCGAGAAGCGCCACGGCGTGCGACCGGTGACGTTCGGTGCGATGGGCATCTCCGCGATGATGCACGGCTACCTCGCCTTCAACAAAGACGACGAGTTGCTCGTGCCGTTCCGCACCTGGCGCAACACATCGACCGGCCCGGCCGCCGCCGAACTCACCGCGGCATTCGGCGTGAACATCCCGTTGCGTTGGTCGATCGCCCACTTGCACCAAGCGGCAATCGACTCCGAGCCGCACATTCCCGACGTGACCTTCGTAACCACATTGGCCGGTTACGTGCACTGGAAGCTCACCGGCCAGCGTGTTCTCGGTATTGGGGATGCCTCCGGCGTGTTCCCCATTGACGACGCAAGCCGCGCCTACGATCCCACAATGCTCGCGCGCTTCGACCAGCTCACTGGCACCTACCCCGTTCACCCAGCCAATCCACTCGTCGAACTCCTCCCCGCCGTTCTGCCCGCTGGCGTCGTCGCCGGCATCCTCACTTCAGAGGGCGCAGCGCTTCTTGACCCGACCGGGGCGCTGCAGCCCGGTGTTCTGTTTTGCCCGCCCGAGGGCGACGCCGGCACCGGTATGGTCGCGACCAACTCGGTTGCCCCCCGCGAGGGCAACGTCAGCGCTGGTACGAGCATCTTCGCGATGGTTGTTCTTGAGCGCGCACTCAACGAGGTGCACGACGAGCTCGACGTCGTCACGACTCCGGCCGGAGACCCCGTCGCGATGGTGCACTGCAACAACGGCGCGAGCGAGCTGGCCGCGTGGGTCGGCGTCTTCCGTCAGTTCGCGGATGCCGCGAGCCTCACCCTCACCGCCGACCAGGCCGCTGTGCCGCTCGACGCCGACACGGCGTACCACGCCCTCTTCACCGCCGCGCTCGACGGTGAACCCGACGCCGGCGGGATTCTGGCGTACAACCAACTCGCGGGTGAGCCGATCGCGGGCGTCGACGAGGGGCGGCCTCTCGTCGTCCGCACCAACGACAGCGATTTCACTCTCGGCAACCTCATGCGCGCGCAGATCTACGGGGTGTTTGCGACCCTCAGCCTGGGCATGGCTGTTCTCGCCGAGGAGGGTGTGGTGCTCGACCGGATGTTCGCGCACGGCGGAGTGTTCCGCACCGCGGGCGTGGCGCAGCGATTCCTCGCCGCGTCGCTGAGGGTCCCGGTCTCCGTAGCCGAGACCGCTTCGGAGGGCGGCGCGTGGGGGATTGCCGTGCTCGCGGCGTACTCAGGAGCCGTGGCATCCGGCGACTCAACAACCTTGGCCAAGTACCTGAATGAGCGCGTCTTCGCCAGCGCAGTAGTCACCACCGCGACTCCGACGCCCGAAGACATCGCGGGCTTCGCCACCTACCTCGACCGTTACCGTGCCGGGCTCGCCATCGAGCGCGCCGCCGCCCGGGCAATCTGACACCCCCACTAAAAGGAAGAACCATGACCCGCACCATCATTCCCGACCTGAAGAAGAACGTCGTCTGGTTCCTCACCGGCAGCCAAGACCTCTACGGCCCCGAGACGCTCGCCCAGGTCGCTGAGCAGAGCAAAGCGGTCGTCGCACAGCTCGCTGCCTCCAGCGACATCCCCGTGACCATCGAGTGGATGCCCGTGCTCAAGAGCTCAGACGCGATCCGCCGCGCGATGCTCGACGCGAACGCCGATGACTCGGTCGTTGGTGTCATCACGTGGGCGCACACCTTCAGCCCGTCGAAGATGTGGATTCACGGTCTCAATGCCCTCGACAAGCCGCTGCTGCACCTCCACACCCAAGCGAATGTCGCGCTGCCGTGGAGCGAGATCGACTTCGACTTCATGAACCTCAATCAGGCTGCACACGGTGACCGCGAGCACGCGTACATCCTGAGCAGGATGTCGGTGCCCCGCAAGACTGTCGTCGGGCACGCGAGCAACCCGGCGGTGACCAGTTCAATCGGCACGTGGTCGCGCGCCGCCTCGGGCTGGGCCGCAGCCCGCTCGATGAAGCTCGCCCGCTTCGGCGACAACATGCGCTACGTCGCCGTGACCGAGGGTGACAAGACCGAGGCCGAGATTCGCTTCGGTGTGCAAGTCAACACCTGGGGCGTCAACGAACTCGCCGATGCGGTGCACGCGGCATCCGAGCCAGACATTGACGCTGTGGTCGCCGAGTACGAGGCGACCTACGATGTGGTTCCCGAGCTGCGCCCGGGGTCCGACCGACACGAGTCACTACGCTACGGTGCCGCAATCGAGCTCGGCCTTCGGTCGTTTCTCGAAGCTGGAGGCTTTTCCGCGTTCACCACGAGCTTCGAGGATCTCGGAGCCTTGAGGCAGCTCCCGGGCCTCGCCGTTCAGCGGCTCATGGCCGACGGCTACGGCTTCGGCGCCGAGGGCGACTGGAAGACGGCGATCCTCGTGCGCGT
>JANOED010000325.1:0-5141 GCA_031413035.1 Leifsonia sp.
ACCACGAAGTCAGCCAAGCGGCGCGAGAAGTCGTAGAATTGATGGATGCGCCGTTTCGGGCGCCCTGACTTTCGTCCCCGTGAGCAGCACCACAAGGAGCACACCCATGCCAGATAAGCACTCCGGAATCATTGATCCGCCCATCGACGAGCTCCTGTCGAAGGTCGACTCCAAGTACCAACTCGTCATTTTCGCATCCAAGCGTGCACGCCAGATCAACGACTACTACGCTGACCTCCACGAGGGCAGCCTCCACGACAACGTTGGTCCTCTCGTCGACTCAACGATCGAAGACAAGCCGCTCTCGGTAGCGCTTCACGAGATCAACAACGACAAGCTTGAGCTCAAGCGCCTGAGCTCGGAGTAACCCCTTTGCCGTGGGCGCGCTCACTGTCGTAGTCGGTATCACCGGCGGTATTGCCGCCTACAAGGCTGTTTCGCTCGTTCGAGCGTTCGTGCTTGCTGGACACAGTGTTCACGTCGTTGCAACGGAGAACGCGCTGCGTTTCGTCGGCAGACCCACCCTTGAGGCGATCAGCCGCAATCCGGTGCACAGCGATCTTTATGAGGGCGTCGCTGAGGTGCGTCACGTCGCCATCGGGCAATCCGCCGACCTCATAGTTGTTGCACCTGCCACCGCGAATACGATTGCCAAAATCGCGGGGGGTCTAGCTGACGACCTTCTGGGCAACACGATTCTCGCGAGCACCGCTCCGCTTGTCATTGCGCCGGCGATGCACTCCGAGATGTGGCACAACCCTGCCACCGTCGCCAACATCCAGATCTTGCGCGACCGCGGAGTGACCGTTGTCGGGCCGACGAGCGGACAACTAACCGGCACCGATACAGGCGTGGGACGCATGTCGGAGCCCGACGACATCCTTGCGGCAGCGCTTGGCGTCGTTGCTGGCAGAGCCAGTCTCGTCGGCAAGCGGGTGCTGATTACCGCTGGTGGCACACGCGAGCCTCTCGATCCGGTGCGCTTCATTGGAAACCGATCCAGCGGCAAGCAGGGAGTCGCACTGGCCCACGCCGCACTCGCTCGTGGCGCAGAAGTGACGCTCATCGCGGCCAATCTCGAGACCGCTGTGCCTACGAACCTCCAGGTTCTGCCAGTGAGCACCACGCGTGAACTCGCTGACGCCGTTGAGATCGCGGCACCGGCCGCTGACATCGTCATTATGGCCGCAGCGGTTGCCGACTATCGCCCAGAATCGGTGGCTGAGTCGAAGATCAAGAAGGAGACTTCCGGAGACGTTCTCGATCTTCGTTTAGTCAAGAATCCAGACGTACTCGCCTCAGTTGTGGCTAGTCGGCGAGCCGGTCAGGTCATTGTCGGTTTTGCCGCAGAGACCGAGCCGGATGACGCCGCTCTCCTGAAGCTCGCCCGGGAAAAGGTCGTTCGCAAGGGCGCGAACCTACTGGTCGTCAACCGAGTGGGGTGGACCGAGGGCTTCGGCACTGACGAGAACACCGTTGTCGTCGTATCTCAGGCAGGGGATATAGTGGGCGAGGCCACCGGCACGAAGCGATTCGTTGCCGATCGAATACTGGATCTGTTGTCCGATCCGACCATAGCCACGGGAGCTCGAGATTAGTACTGAACTGCGCCTATTCACATCGGAATCTGTGACCGAGGGCCACCCAGACAAGATCTGCGACCAGATCAGCGACAGCATTCTCGATGCCATGTTGGCCGAGGATCCCAAGGCGCGCGTCGCCGTAGAGACCCTCGTCACGACCGGACTTGTTCACGTCGCAGGCGAGGTCACTACCTCGGGATATGTTGACATTCCATCGATCGTGCGTGAGAAAATCACATCCATCGGTTACGACTCGTCCGACGTGTGGTTCGACGGTCGCTCGTGCGGCGTGTCAATCTCGATCGGCGCGCAGTCGCCTGACATCGCGCAAGGTGTCGACAGCGCGATCGAAGCCCGTGAGGGTTCGAGCAATGATGCCGAAGACCAGCAGGGCGCTGGTGACCAGGGGATCATGTTTGGCTACGCCACGACAGAGACGCCAGAACTCATGCCGATTCCGATCTGGCTGGCGCACCGTCTCTCAGAGCGACTCGCCCAGGTTCGGCACGACGGCGCTGTTGACTTCCTGCGCCCCGACGGCAAGACCCAGGTGACGATCGGGTACGACGGTTCGACGCCGCGCACCGTCGACACGGTCGTCGTCTCGACGCAGCACTCGCCCAAGGTCAGTAACGAGGACCTCCACCACGCGGTACGTGAGCTCGTCATTGATCCCGTGATGGCTCGTTCGAACCTCGACTTCTCCGACATGACGGTACTCATCAACCCCACTGGTCGTTTCGAGATCGGTGGACCCCAGGGAGACGCAGGACTGACTGGCCGCAAAATAATCGTGGACACGTACGGTGGCGCATCCCGTCACGGCGGTGGCGCCTTCAGCGGAAAGGACCCGTCGAAGGTTGACCGTTCTGCTGCGTACGCGATGCGCTGGGTAGCGAAGAACGCTGTCGCTGCTGGGCTCGCTGACCGGCTTGAGGTGCAGGTGGCTTATGCGATCGGGAAAGCCGCACCGGTTGGCCTTTACGTCGAATCGTTCGGTACCGGAAGGGTCGACGATGCGACGATCATTGGTGCGATCCGCGAGGTCTTCGACCTGCGTCCCGGCGCCATCATTCGCGAGCTTGATTTGCTGCGCCCGATTTACGCCCAGACCGCTTCCTACGGCCACTTCGGTCGTGAGCTTCCCAACTTCACCTGGGAGCGCACCGACCGGGTGGAGGCCCTGCGCAGCGCCAGCGGACTGTAGCTGTGCGAGCGGCCATCGCCCGGGTGAGGGTCGACTCACCCCTGCCTCAGCTCGACCGATTGTTCGACTACGGAATTCCCGAGGAGCTGAGAGAGCACGCCGTCCCGGGGGTGCGCGTAAAGGTTCCACTGCGTTCGGCCGGGCGAATCGCCGACGGCTACATCGTTGAGGTGGGGGAGGCGGGCGAGTACACGGGCGTGCTCAGCGAACTCGACTCGGTGGTGTCGCGGATTCGCGTGTTGACGCCCGAGGTATGGTCGCTCGCGCGAAAGGCAGCGGACCGCGCGGCGGGCTCGGCGAGCGACATCGTGCGGCTCGCTGTGCCGTCTCGTCAGGTGCGAGTAGAGAAGGCGTACCTCGCGTCGACTGAGAACGAAGCCTTCCCGATCGTCATGGCCGTTCCGATCGACGGGTACGGCGACGGCGTAATCGAGTCCGCTATCGCGGCCAACGAGCGTTTGGCGGTGGATGCAATTCCTCGCGTGGTGGAGGTGACGGACGGCGTGTGGGTGGGCGGCTGGGCGGTCGCCTTGGCGCGAGCCGCGGCATCCGTCGTGGCTGGGGGGCGCACGGCGATTCTGGCGGTTCCGGACTATCGCGATCAGGAGCAGGTGGCGACCGCTCTCGCCGCGATCCTGCCGCCGGAGCGAATCGAACGCCTCGACGCACGACAGAGTAATCCCGACCGGTATCGCGCCTTCCTACACTGTCTCGCCGACGTGCCATTGGCGATCATTGGCAGCCGATCAGTGGTGTACGCACCGGCGAGCAACTTGGGGCTCATCGCAGTCTGGGACGACGGGGATCCGCTGCACGTCGAACCGCTCGCTCCGTACGTTCACGCACGAGACGCTGCACTCCTACGCCAGGAACAGCAGGGGTGCTCGATTATTTTCCTCGGCCACACTCGCAGCACTGAGATCGCGCGGTTAGTGGATTTGGGGTGGTTGCGATCGATCTCTCCGAAGCCGCTCGTTCTCCCCAAGATCGTTCCCACCGCGCAGCAGGCCGGAGGCGAGCGGCTCGCTACTCAGGCGCGCATCCCATCGTCGGCATGGACAGCGGCGCGGGCAGCTCTTCAGACAGGCCCCGTGCTTGTGCAGGTCGCCCGACCGGGTTACGCACCCGGACTGGCCTGCGTTGAGTGTGCACAACAGGCGCGGTGCCTGACCTGTGAGGGACCGCTGGTTACCCGGTCGAGGGGTGCGCTACCGTCCTGTGCGTGGTGTGGGGCGTTGGCAGTGGGCTGGCACTGCAGCAACTGCGACGGAGTCAAGCTGAGGTCAGTCGGTCAGGGCGCAACTCGCACTGCAGAGGACCTCGGGCGGGCTTTTCCCGGGGTGCCAGTGATTATCGCCGACGGTGAGCGTTCGATCTTGTCGGTCGGCGCGGCTCCAGCCTTGGTCATTGCGACGCGTGGTGCCGAGCCGATTGCCGCCGGTGGTTATCGCGCCGTACTCTTGCTCGACGGTGAACGGATGCTGGCGAGGGAGAGCCTGCGGGTGGCTGAGGATTGCCTGCGCTGGTGGTCGAACGCCATCGCACTCGCGGGGCCCGGTGCGCCGGTAATGGTGGTCGGCGTTGGCGGACCGCTAGCTACTGCCCTCGTCACCTGGCGTCAGGCCGACTATGCCCGCATGGAACTTGTCGATCGGCGTCGTTTGCGCTTCCCGCCCGCCGTACGCGTTGCGACGATCACGGGAACAGTCGAGGCGGTCGAGCGGGCAGCGGCGAGCACCCGCGGGGACCCCATTGATGTTCTCGGCCCGGTCGACATCGGTGGATCCACCGTGCGAACGATCCTGCGGTTTGACTACGCCGATGGGGCGCAGGTTGCGGCCGACCTGCGCGCTGAAGTGATTCGTGCTGCGACCAGTCGTCGACGACCCCCAACTGCGAAAGGCGGCGGCGGTGTGCCAAAGCCTTCGCTGAAGGTGCGGCTCGATGACGTGGAGCCTTTCCTCGACAGCTAGAAGCGGCTGGGGTTAGGTGCCGACGAGGTCCAGCCAAACAATCTCCGCGATCTCGCGGGAATTGCTACCGCTAGTGAACACCGCAACCCAGTAGTCGGTCGCTCCGTCGCCGAGTGCGTGGGTCTCGGAGAAGATGAAACTGTCGAGAGACTCGAACGTGTGATACGTGACACCGGGTCCTGCGTCGGTACGGAAGAATTCGGCTGTTTCTGCGGCTACCGCAGCACGGGTCGCAGCATTCGCCCGAAGAATCGAGACGATGAGACCGCCCTCAGAGTCCGGCACCACCCATGTGCAGTGGCGTCCCGGTTCAGGCATGAGCGCAAGGATGTCGACCTCAGTCGATGCCCGGCCTCCGCCCCCAGGAACATAGATGTT
>JANOED010000326.1:0-2122 GCA_031413035.1 Leifsonia sp.
TCGTTCCTCAACAACTCGATCAAGGCCAAGGCCCTGTTCAAGAAAGACAAGGACTACGTCGTCATGAACGGCGAGGTTCTCATCGTTGACGAGCACACCGGCCGTATCCTCGCCGGCCGCCGCTACAACGAGGGAATCCACCAGGCGATCGAGGCCAAGGAAGGTGTCACGGTCAAGGCCGAGAACCAGACCCTCGCGACCGTGACCCTGCAGAACTACTTCCGCCTGTACTCGAAGCTGTCCGGCATGACCGGTACTGCCGAGACCGAGGCCGCCGAGTTCATGTCGACCTACAAGCTCGGGGTCGTACCCATCCCGACCAACAAGCCGATGCTGCGCAAAGACCAGTCCGACCTCGTCTACAAGAACGAGCAGTCGAAGTTTCAGCAGGTCGTCGAAGACATCGTCGGTCGGCACTCTGCTGGCCAGCCGATTCTCGTGGGAACCACCAGCGTCGAGAAGAGCGAACTGCTCTCCAAACTGCTGGCCAAGCGCGGGGTCAAGCACGAGGTTCTGAACGCGAAGAACCACGCTCGCGAGGCCGCGATCATTGCGCAGGCCGGTCGACTCGGGGCGGTGACCGTCGCCACCAACATGGCCGGTCGTGGCACCGACGTGATGCTTGGCGGAAACGCCGAGTTCCTTGCCGTCGCACAGATGAACGGCAAGGGTCTCAGCCCGGTCGACACGCCCGACGAGTACGAGGCTCAGTGGGATGCCGTGTACGAGTCGGTCAAGGTTGAAGTCGAGCGCGAGGCATCCAAAGTTGTCGAGGTCGGCGGCCTGTACGTGCTCGGCACCGAGCGACACGAGTCTCGCCGCATCGACAACCAGCTGCGCGGTCGCTCCGGTCGTCAGGGTGACCCGGGCGAGAGTCGCTTCTACCTGTCACTGCAAGACGACCTCATGCGTCTGTTCAACTCCGGTGCCGCCGAGGCACTGATGGGCCGCGGCAATGTGCCGGATGACCTGGCGATCGACTCGAAGATCGTGAGCCGTGCCATCCGCAGCGCACAATCTCAGGTCGAGGCGCGCAATGCCGAGATCCGCAAGAACGTGCTCAAGTACGACGATGTTCTCAACCGCCAGCGCGAGGCGATCTATAGCGACCGCCGTCACATTCTCGAGGGCGATGATCTGAAAGATCGTGTCGCCAAGTTCCTCGAGAGCGTGATCGGGGAAGTCGTTCAGGTGCACACCGCCGATGGCCACTCCGATGACTGGGACTTCGACGCGATGTGGACAGAGCTGAAGACTCTCTACCCCGTGGGCATCACCGTCGACGAGGTTCTGAGTGAGGCCGGCACGCGCGGCAAGGTGACGACCGCGTTCCTGACGAAGGAGGTGCTGTCGGATGCCCGGCTCGCCTACCAGCGTCGCGAGCAGTCGCTCGGCGAGCCCGCAATGCGCGAGCTCGAGCGCCGCGTCGTGCTCTCGGTCATCGACCGCCGTTGGCGCGACCACTTGTATGAAATGGACTACCTCAAGGATGGCATCGGGCTGCGGGCGATGGCGCAGCGCGACCCGCTGGTCGAGTACCAGCGCGAGGGTTTCGCCCTCTACCAGTCGATGATGGCGGCGATCCGTGAGGAGGCCGTCGGCTTCCTGTTCAACCTCGAGGTTGAGGTGACGGGCGGCGCGACCGGCCCCACGGTGCAGGCTCGCGGTCTGGCGGCGCCGGCAGCAGCGCCCAACCAGCTGACCTACACGGCTCCGAGCGAAGACGCCACGGGCGACCTCGAGGTGCGCAACCAGCGCGGCCAGGTCGAGCGCGCCGCAACCGCCCGCGCTCAGCAGGCGGCGGCGCAGCAGCAGCGGCCGATGGCTCCCCAGCAGCCGCAACAGCCCGCCGCACGCGGTGCCTTCGGGCAGCCGACGGGCCAGGGCGGCGCCGAGCCTGCCGTCCCCATGAACCGCGCACAGCGTCGGGCTCAGGAGAAGCGCGGCAACTAACCGACGAGTTGGGCCGAGGTCTGGCTGGCTAGCTTCTGGTCGAAGGTGTACAGCGGGGTAGCGTCGGCGTGGTCGGCGGCAGTGACCAAATAGCAGTCCTCAAAGCTCAGCTTCGGGTGGTCGACGTAGAGGTCGAACGCTTCTATCAAGAGGGCCAAGTTGCAGTCGA
>JANOED010000327.1:0-6326 GCA_031413035.1 Leifsonia sp.
ATCACCGCGCTCAGTTCGACGTCCGGGTTGTTTTCTTTTGCGGCCACAGGAGCTTTTCCAGATTCCTCATCGCCATGATATCCCGCCGGGTGCAGCCCTGGCCAAAGTCTCGCTGCTCCCAGCTCGACGGATGCTCGGCTCACGCAAGCCGTCGAGAACAGCAGGGGCTTCGTCTACGCCGTCTCCACGATGGGTATCACAGGGGCTCGCAACGATGTGGATACCGCTGCGCGAACACTCGTGGCCCGGCTTCGGGCCGCGGGCGCGACCAGCACCTGTGTTGGCCTCGGCATTTCTAGCGCCGATCAAGTGCGCGAGGTTCTCGGATACGCCGATGGTGCGATAGTCGGCTCCGCGCTGGTGACTGCGTTGGCTGACGGGGGAGTGTCGGCCGTGGCATCGACGGTCTCCGCGCTGGCCGACGGTACTAGACTCACCTAGTCCTTCACTCTCAGAAAGGTGACCGGCTTGTCACTGCTGCCGCTCAGCATTCCCAGTCCGCCCGTCGACTGGAAGGTCTTCGACATCACGGCATGGTTTCAGTCGACGTTTGGAATTGAGCTCCCGTTGACGTTTCGGGTCACGGCATACGCGTTGATGATTCTGATCGGGATCATCCTCGCGACGGTCTGGGTGAACAGTCGGTTGAAGGCGCGTGGTGCAGAGTCAGGCGTCGTCTTAGACGTCATTGTTTGGGCTGTGCCCCTAGGCCTGATCGGCGCACGCGCATGGCATGTGGCGACCCATCTCGGTGACTATTTCTATCCGGGCAATGACCCGTGGGCGCTCTTTGTCGACGGACAGTTTGGCCAGTTAAGCCTGACGAGTGTGTGGGCAATTTGGGCGGGCGGCAACGCACTCTTCGGCTCTCTACTCGGTGGTGCCCTGGGCGCCTACATCGGCTGTCGCTTAGCGGGGTTGCGGTTCTGGACCTTCGCCGATGCGCTCGCGCCGGCGATGCTGCTCGCTCAAGCGGTCGGCCGCCTCGGCAACTACATCAACCAAGAACTCTTCGGCTTGCCGACGGACCTGCCTTGGGGCCTAGAAATTAACGATCCCACTGCCTCGATCCCGGTGGGCCTTCCTGAGGGGACTCTCTTTCACCCCACGTTCCTGTACGAGATGATCTGGAATGTTGTCGGCATCGTGTTTCTCTTGACCATGGAACGCCGGTTCAGGCTCGTCACGAAGACCTACTTTGGGGTGAAGCTACCGGTGCCGGTCGGCGACCCTCAGCTACGCCTTCAGTGGGGCAAGGTCTGGGCTCTCTACATGATCTGGTATGGCATTGGGCGCTTCTTCTTCGAGGGCATTCGGATCGACCCCAGCGAGGTGATTTTCGGCCTGCGATCCAATCAATGGGGAGCGATCGCGGCAGTGGTCCTGGGCATAATTCTGTTCCTCGTGCAGCGTCGACGTCATCCCGGGGCCGAGCCCGGCCCCTACCTGCCGGGCCGGGAACCGGTCGGTGCTGTAGACTCCGACGAGACCTATTCGGACACTGACGAACCCGGCGATGACGCTCCCGAAGTGACCGAAAAGCACGCCACAAGCGGTGCAGGTGCGACGCCGTCATAATCTGGGGCCGCAAACCTTCTTGGGCCATCGACGTCCCGCCCAGCACCGAGTAGCAACGTGAGGACGGTTCCCATGGCTCTCACGCCACCCTTTGAGCGATTCAGTTCCGCGCCCGCGGCGACAGGTCTCTACGACCCGCGCCACGAGCGTGATGCGTGTGGTCTCGCCATGGTTGCAACCCTGCGGGGCACCGCCGGGCATGACATCATCCAGACCGCCCTCGGCGCGCTTCGGAACCTCGAGCATCGTGGGGCGGTTGGTTCTGACGCGGGAACCGGCGACGGCGCGGGAATCATTACCCAGATTCCTGATGGCTTTCTGCGCGCGGTGGTCGACTTCGAACTGCCCCCTGTCGGTCGTTACGTCGTGGGCATGGCGTTTTTGCCGACAGACGAGGCCGAGCGGACCGCGATCAAGTCAGGCATCGCAGCACTCGCAACCGAGGAGCACCTGTCGGTGCTGGGCTGGCGCGAGGTGCCCATCGACTCAAACAACCTCGGAAACCTAGCGCGCGCAGCCATGCCCGCGTTCGAGCAGGTCTTTCTTGTGTCGACACGAACAGATGACAAGGGCCCCGTTGGAGGTCTGGCGCTCGAGCGTCAAGCGTTCAGACTACGAAAGCGGGCAGAGCGCGAGCTCCACGCTTACTTCCCGTCGCTTTCCTGTCGCACCCTGGTCTACAAGGGCATGGTCACGACGCTACAACTCGAGCCGTTCTACCCCGACTTGTCTGATGAGCGATTCGTCTCAAAGTTGGCGCTCGTGCACTCGCGGTATTCGACGAACACCTTCCCATCGTGGCCACTTGCCCAGCCGTTCCGGATGATCGCTCACAACGGTGAGATCAACACCGTTCAAGGCAATCGCAACTGGATGCGCGCGCGGCAGTCGCAGTTGGAGAGTGACGTTCTCGGCGACATCCGCTCGATCCTGCCCATAAACACCCCGGGGGCAAGCGACTCCGCATCTTTCGACGAGGTGGTTGAACTGCTCAATCTCGCGGGAAGAAGCTTGCCTCACGCCATGATGATGATGGTGCCCGAGGCCTTCGAGAACCAGACGGATATTGATCCGGTACGGCGCGCGTTCTACGAATACCACTCGATGCTCATGGAGCCGTGGGACGGGCCGGCCGCACTTGTGTTCACTGACGGATCTCTCGTCGGTGCAACCCTCGACCGCAACGGTTTGCGACCAGGTCGCTATCTCGTCACCGACGATGGGCTGGTCGTTCTTGCTAGCGAAATCGGCGTGCTCGACATCGACCCGAGCAAGGTGGTTCGCAAGGGTCGTTTGCGCCCGGGCAAGATGTTTCTGGTCGACACGGTCGAAGGTCGCCTGATCGAGGACGACGAGATCAAGGCCGAGCTCGCGGCATCCGCCCCCTGGGGCGACTGGCTTCAGGAAGGGCGAATAGCCCTCAAGGATTTGCCAGACCGCGAGCACATTGTGCACACGCCGGCGAGTGTCACGCGCCGTCAGCGCACCTTCGGCTACACGGAGGAGGAGGTGCGGATACTCCTTACCCCGATGGCAATGAACGCGACCGAGCCTCTTGGCGCGATGGGTTCGGACACCCCGATCGCGGTGCTCTCGGAGCGCCCGCGTCTGCTATTCGACTACTTCACCCAGCAGTTCGCTCAGGTGACAAATCCGCCGCTGGACTCGATCCGTGAAGAAGTCGTCACGTCGATGAAGCTCGGCCTAGGCCCAGAACGTAACTTGCTCACCGCCACGCCAGAGCACGCGCGGCAGGTGTCGCTCGAGTTCCCGGTGATCGACAACGACGAACTCGCGAAGATTCAGCACATCGCGCCTCGCGGCGGAAGTCAGCTCGCCGTCACCATCAGGGGTCTGTATCGCTGTGACAAGGGCCCCAAGGCTATGGAGAAGCGCCTCGCGACGATGTGCGAGGAAGTGGATCAGGCCATCACCAACGGAGCCGAATTCATCGTGCTCTCCGACCGCGACTCGAACAAGGATTTCGCGCCGATTCCCTCGCTCCTGATGCTCGCAGCGGTGCACCACCACCTCATTCGTGAGGAGACACGCATGAAGGTCGGCCTCATCGTTGAGGCGGGCGACGTGCGCGAAGTTCATCACGTTGCGCTGCTGGTGGGTTACGGTGCGTCAGCCATCAACCCCTATCTCGCCATGGAAACGGTTGAAGAGCTGGTTCGCAGCGGCATGATTCAGGGCGTAACCCCAGAGCAGGCGGTCAAGAACCTCATCAAGGCCCTCGGCAAGGGCGTGCTCAAGATCATGTCGAAGATGGGCATCTCGGTCGTGGGATCCTATGCGGCCGCGCAGGCATTCGAAGCCGTCGGGTTATCGCAGGCACTTGTTGATCAGTACTTCACGGGGACGTCGAGCCTGCTCGGCGGGGTGGGCATTGAGGTCATCGCGGCCGAGAACGCCGCGCGGCACGCCGCGGCCTATCCGAAAGACGGTGCACCGAACGCTCACGAGCGGTTGGCGATCGGCGGCGAGTACCAATGGCGGCGCGAAGGACCTCCGCACCTGTTCAATCCAGACACGGTTTTTCGGTTGCAGCACGCGACGCGCGCACGCAGATATGACATCTTCCGTGAGTACACGCAGTTGGTCGACGATCAGGCCGCCAACCTGATGACCCTTCGTGGACTCTTCTCGATTCGCATGGGCGACCGTCGTCCCGTGCCGATCGATGAGGTTGAACCGATCGAGTCGATCATCAAGCGCTTCAACACCGGGGCCATGAGCTACGGCTCGATCAGCCAAGAGGCCCACGAGACACTCGCGATCGCGATGAATCGAATCGGCGGCAGATCCAATACCGGCGAGGGCGGTGAGGATGTTGAGCGGTTGCTCGACCCCGAGCGGCGCAGTGCGATCAAGCAGGTGGCATCCGGCCGGTTCGGCGTCACGAGCATGTACCTGACCCACGCGACCGACATCCAGATCAAGATGGCGCAGGGAGCGAAGCCCGGCGAAGGGGGGCAGTTGCCGGCAGGCAAGGTGTACCCCTGGATTGCGCGAACCCGCCACGGCACTGCCGGAGTGGGGCTCATCTCGCCACCGCCGCACCACGACATCTACTCGATTGAGGATCTCAAGCAACTGATCTTCGACCTCAAGCGGTCGAACCCCGATGCGCGCGTGCACGTCAAGTTGGTGAGCCAGTCGGGAATCGGCGCTGTCGCCGCCGGAGTCACCAAGGCCAAGGCAGACGTAGTACTCGTGTCGGGTCACGATGGAGGTACCGGCGCGAGCCCACTCAATTCGCTCAAGCACGCGGGCACACCTTGGGAGCTCGGGCTAGCAGAGACCCAGCAAACGCTCATGCTCAATGGGATGCGGGATCGCGTCGTCGTTCAGGTCGACGGCCAGATGAAGACCGGACGCGACGTGATTATAGGGGCCCTCCTCGGAGCTGAGGAGTACGGTTTCGCGACCGCTCCGCTCGTGGTGTCCGGATGCATCATGATGCGCGTCTGTCACCTCGACACCTGTCCGGTCGGAGTCGCGACTCAGAACCCCGAGCTTCGCGCGCGGTTCAGCGGCAAGCCGGAGTTCGTCGTGAACTTCTTCGAGTTTCTCGCGCAGGAGGTGCGCGAGTACCTCGCTGAGCTCGGGTTCCGCAGCCTCGAAGAGGCGATCGGCCGCAGTGAGTTGCTTGACGTCGATCGCGCTCTCGAGCACTGGAAGGCAGACGGGCTCGATCTCGCGCCAATCTTGGTGGGCCCGCAGTTTACTGACGCTGAGCCGCGCACAAGTCGCGTCGAGCAGGACCACGAGCTTGACACGCACTTCGATCGTGAGCTCATCGAGCGCAGCCTCGACGCCTTGGAGAACGCAGTACCGGTCGTTATCGACCTGCCGATTCGCAACACTGAGCGTGCAGTCGGCACGATGCTGGGACATGCGGTCACCGTGCGGCACGGCGAGAATGGCCTGCCCACTGGCACGATTCATGTGCGGCTGACGGGAACCGCCGGGCAATCCTTTGGCGCCTTCATGCCGTCAGGAATCACCCTTCGGCTTGAAGGAGACAGCAACGACTATGTCGGCAAGGGTCTGTGTGGTGGCGAGATCATCATCCGGCCCCCTCGGTCAAGCATCTTCAAAGCGGAGAAGAATGTCATCGCAGGCAATGTGATCGGCTACGGCGCCACGCAGGGCAGCATGTTCATCCGCGGGATTGTGGGGGAGCGATTCCTGGTGCGCAACTCGGGAGCGACGGCCGTCGTTGAAGGAGTCGGAGACCACGCCCTTGAGTACATGACCGGCGGCCTTGCGGTAATCCTGGGTGGCACTGGGCGCAATCTCGGTGCGGGCATGTCCGGCGGCACGGCGTACATCTATGACCTACGTGCCGAGCGAGTCAATCCCGAGTCGCTGGCCAGTGGCGAACTGGAGCTGCTCCCGTTGGGGAGTGCAGATGTCGAGATTCTCCGCGACCTGCTTGAGCGACACCGCTCCGAGACCGACTCGGCGGTTGCGGCATCCATGCTCGCCGACTTGGATGCCACTGTCGCTCGGTTCACGAAGGTGTTGCCGCGCGACTACGCCGCGGTGCTCGAGACTCGCGAGATCGCGATCAGTGAGGGACTCGACCCCGATGGAGACGTTGTCTGGTCACGCATCATGGAGGTGACCGGTGGCTGACCCCAAGGGTTTCCTCAAGGTACAGGAGCGGGTCAAACTCGTTCGGGCCGCGGCGAGCAGACAAGTAGCCGATGCGCGTCGGGCGCTGGGCGCGCATCGGC
>JANOED010000328.1:0-3833 GCA_031413035.1 Leifsonia sp.
CACCGTGTTGAGGGTGAGGCGGTCGCTCAAGCCGTTGGCGACGTCGCCCTCGGCGATCGTGGCATCCGCCAAGTCTTTCTGGTCGTAGTAGTTGCCGTAGAGATAACCCAGGTAGTCCTCGCTGTTGAGAGGGCTGTACCAGAGGTCAGGGTCCGCGGCGTTCTGTTCGTCGGACCACGCGATCGCGGCGTCGAACTCATCGGAGACCGACTGGAAGTAGATGATGTCGTATTTCTCCGCGGCAGCCGCCGCGACCGCAGGGTCGGGATTCTCGGTATCGAGGGCGAGGTCGGTCAGCCGATCGTAGAGCTGGGCATCCTGAACATACTGCTGGTTGCCCTCAAGGTAGAGCGACTCAGCCTCGGTGGCGAGGTTCGACCCCACTGTGTATTTCTGGGTCATCTGCCCGTCGTAGAGCGCGCTCTGGAACGACGCGTACGCGGTCGAGATGGAGACCAGGCCCAGCAGAACCGCGATGATCACCTCGAGGTTGCTGTTGAGAAAAGTCTGTGGCGAACCCGTTGAGGGCACAGAAGGCGACGTTTCAGCAGGCACAGTAGACACGGCAACTCCGGGGGGTGAATGACGGGGCGTGCGCCAGTATAGGCCTGCGGCCGCGCCGACCAGCAGTCTCAGCCAGCGAAACTGGCCTTGGCCGCCGAGACGGTGGGGAAGACCCCGAGCTTCTTCGCGAGCCGAGTTGTGGCCACATAACCTTCGCCCGGAGTTCGTTCGATCATTCCCGCGAACTCACCGTTCGCCTTGCCCACCCAGAGTCCGGGTTGCACCGAGGTCCATGCGATGGGGGCAGAAGTGGATTGGGGAGCGTGTGACGTCATTGTCATGAAACCGAGTAAACCCCTCCCCGGCGACGTTGTCGAGAGTTGTGGCGAAACTCTCGGGAAAAGTCACCGATCGCTAGGCTTGCACTCGTGCCAGTCAACCCCGAGCTTCAGGGCCGAGTCTTCGATCCCGTGCCGCCCTACCTCGTC
Organism: Leifsonia sp.; assembly: GCA_031413035.1. GTDB lineage: Bacteria > Actinomycetota > Actinomycetes > Actinomycetales > Microbacteriaceae > Rhodoglobus. The sequence goes on from JANOED010000328.1 coordinate 993, forward strand.
GGGCGTGAGAAGGTACGCGAGTTTGCGCGAGCCGTCTTCGCGACCAGCCCGCTTAGTTACGACCCGGCAGCGGCAGCGGCCGCCGGATACCCCGATGTCGTAGCGCCCCCGACCTTTGCCGTGGTCGTTCAGGAAGCCACCCTTGCGCAACTGCTCGCCGAGCCCGACTCCGGCATCGATTTCGCGCGAGTGGTTCACGGCGATCAGCGGTTCACCTACACGCGGCCGATCGTCGCGGGCGACGAGCTGACCGCCACGCTTGCCGTCACCGCCATCAAGTCGCTCGGCGGCCACTCGATGGTCACGGCCGAGTCCACGATCGTCGACGCCGGCGGGGAGCACGTCGTCACGGCGATCTCGACGCTTGTGGTTCGGGGGGACGAATGAATCTCACTGCGGGCGACGTCGTCGCCGAGGCCACCTACACGCTGACGCGCGACTCGCTCGTGCGCTACGCGGGAGCCTCAGGCGACTTCAACCCGATCCACTACCGAGACGACATCGCGGTGTCTGTCGGCCTTCCCGGCGTGCTCGCGCACGGCATGCTCACCATGGGCCTTGCGGTGCAGCCCGTTGTCGAGTGGCTCGGTACGCGCGGCTGGGTCAGCGACTATCAGGTGCGATTCACGCGTCCCGTGCTGGTCGACCCGGTCGACGGCGCGATGATTACCGTTGTCGCTAAGGTAGGCGCCGTCGAAGAAGGTACAGCCCGCATCGACCTCACCGTCACCTACAACGACGAGACCGTTCTCGGCAAGGCGCAGGTTCGGGTCACCTTCGTCTGATGGATCTCTCCAGGCTCACCACAATTCGAGTTGGCGGAGCAGCGCACGAGTACGTCCGAGTCACCACCCGAGCCGAACTGGTGGATGCCGCGCTCGCGGCATGGAGCAACGATGACGAGTGGCTCGTCCTGGGCGGCGGCAGCAATCTGGTCATCGGCGACGCCGGATTCGACGGCACGGTCATCCACGTCGCAACGACCGGGATCAATCGACTCGAGGACGCCGGCGGCCGGGTGCGCCTGCGCGTCGAGGCGGGCGAGTCGTGGGACGGCCTCGTGGCCCATGCCGTGGCCCATGGCTGGAGTGGGATCGAGGCGCTCAGCGGAATTCCGGGCACCGTCGGCGCCGCACCGATTCAGAACATCGGGGCGTATGGGCAGGAGTTGTCGGGCGCGCTCGTATCGATCGAGTTTCTCGACTACCTCAGCGGGTCAGTGGAGCGCGTGCCCGCCGACGATCTCGGCTCGGGTTACCGCACGTCGGCGCTCAAGCGGGGGCGGCAGGGTGTCGTTCTGGCGGTCGAGTTTGAGCTTGCCGGCGACCCGAACGGCATCGTGGGCTACGCGCAACTGGCGACCGCCCTCGGCGTTGAGGTGGGTACTCGAGTGCCCATTGCCCAGATCCGTGCGAGCGTGCTTGCGCTACGGGCATCCAAAGGGATGGTGCTCGACCCTGCCGACCCTGACTCGGTCAGCTGTGGTTCGTTCTTCACGAACCCGATCGTCAGCGAACAGTTCGCACACAGCCTGCCCGCCGCCGCCCCGCGCTGGATTCAACCCGACGACGCCAGTGTCAAGCTGAGTGCGGCCTGGCTGATCGAGCAGTCTGGGGTCACCCGCGGATTCGCGCTGCCCGGCTCACGTGCGGGGATCTCGTCGAAGCACACGCTCGCAATCACCAACCGGGGAGGCGCTACTGCGGCCGAGGTCGCGGAGTTGTCGCGCTACGTGCGGGCACAGGTTGCCAATCGATTCGGTGTTGAGCTGCAGCCCGAGCCGGTGGCCGTGGGCGTGCGGCTGTAGGAGCAGATCGCGGGCCGCACTGGCAGCACGGGCTCGCTAGAGCAGCCCCAGCTCCATGGCCTTGGTCACCGCGCGTGTTCGGTCACTCACCTCAAGTTTCTCGAACACGTGCAGCAGGTGAGTCTTCACCGTCGCCTCGCCGAGAAACAGTTCCTTCGCGATGGCCGGATTGCTCTTGCCCTGCGCGACGAGAGCGAGCACCTGGGTTTCGCGGGCGCTAAGACTCGGAGGTGCTGGCGCCTTCATCCGCTTGACGATCATTGCCGCGATCGACGGCGCGAGGGCGACCTCACCCGCGGCGACCGAGCGGATGCCCGCCAGAATCTCACCGGACGGAGCCGCCTTCAGCAGGTAGCCGCTCGCACCCGCCTCGATCGCGGTCAGGATCGCCGAGTCACTCTCGTAGGTCGTCAGGACGATCACTCGGATGTCGGGCCGGCTCTCGAGAATCCGCGCGGTCGCGTCAGCGCCACCGAGTTCGGGCATCTGCAGGTCCATGAGCACGAGGTCGGGTTCAAGCTCGAGGGCAAAGGCAACCGCCTCGAGACCGGTTGCCGCTTCGCCGACGACGGTAAGGTCATCCGCAGAATTGAGCAGCGCGACAATTCCGCCGCGCACGATGGGGTGGTCGTCGGCGACCAGAACTCGGATCATTCGTCATCCTTCGCGAGCGTCACCGTGAGGGTGGTTTCGCCAGGCGCGGAATCGACGCGCAGCTCGCCGCCGACCAATGCCAGGCGCTCGCGCATGCCGCTCAGCCCGAACCCGTCCGTGGCTGAGGTCGGGTCGAATCCGCCGCCGTCATCCCGAACTGTAAGCGTGACCCGCCCGTCGACGTGAGTGACCGTGACGGATGCCGCCGAAGCACGAGCGTGTTTGCGCACGTTGGCGAGCGCCTCCTGTGCACACCGCAGCAGTACGACCTCTGTGTCGCGTTCGAGCACGGGTAGCCCGGTGGCGCTCACCGTCACGGCGAGCCCGGTCTCTCGGCCGAACCGCGCCCCGAGCCGGTCGAGCGCGTCGCCGATGCCGCC
>JANOED010000329.1:0-2728 GCA_031413035.1 Leifsonia sp.
GTGAAGGCGACCGAGTTCACGAACACGTTCATCGCCAAGAACGGCCTCTGACGGGCTCGGCGCTGCGTTTGGAGCTGGGTTCGGAGGCGCGTCAGCGCCGCGGCTCGGGCTTCGGGCCACCGCAGCCGGCGGCGCGTTCGCTCGGCTCGGGGAAGCGGCAGCGAGGAGGTGAGCGGCGATGAGTGAGCAGGACGGCGTGGCCGGGTCAATGCCCGGCGAGCCCGACCTGTTCCCCGAGCAGGAGGTGGACGAGGTCGTGACCCGCGCTCCGCTCACCGCCAAGCGGGTGGCCGTCGTGGGCGTGCGCATGGTGGCGGGAGCCGTGGGGCTCGGAGTTGCGGTTGCGACGGTTGCGGCATCCGTGCTGCTGCCGCTGCCGACCGTCTCGTCGACCGCACCGAGCGTGCTGGTGACTCCGGTGCCGACCGCGCAACAGCTGGTCTGCCCCGGATCGGTGCTCAGACTCGCGGATGACACCGGCCAGGGTGCAACGACCGCGTCGGCCATTGGGCTTCCGAGCCTCAGCAGCGACTCGAGCTCGGGTGCTGTCGACTCGGTGCCGCTCACCCAGTCGGATGCCTCCACCGGCGGCACCGCGGCCGCCCCCACAGTCATCAGCACTCCCCCCAACCCTGCCGACCCCACCGAGGTGATCCTGTTGAGCGGGGCCCAGTCACAACAGGTGGCGGAGGGTGAATTCGTGGGACTCGCCGCCGCAAGCTGCGCGGCCGTCTCCGGTGACACGTGGCTGGTCGGCGGCGCGACCACGGTCGGCCGCACGACGCTGTTGACCCTGAGCAACCCCACCGAGGTTCCGTCGACGGTCGACCTCGAGCTATATGGGGAGCGCGGGCTAATCACGGCACCGGGCACGAGCGGCATCGTGGTGCCGGCCAGCGGCCAGCGCGTGCTCTCGCTCGCCGGGTTCGCCCCCGACGTCACCTCGCCGGTCGTGCGCGTCACGAGCACCGGTGGCCAGATCACCGCCGAGCTTCAGCAGTCAGTTGTGCGCGGGCTGGATCCCGGTGGCCTCGACATCGTCGGCGCGGGGATGGGCCCGGCTGTCGAGACGGTCATTCCGGGGCTGCGGGTCGCCGAGATCGTGACCGTGGAGAGCCTGATCGCCGGGGGTGCCGGGTTCGGCGACCTCGCAACCGTGCTGCGCCTGTTCGCGCCGGGGGAGGGTACGGTCGCCACGACCATCAGTGTCGCCCCCGAAGACGGCGTCGGTGCGGGAGCCTCGATTACCTTCGAACTGGATGCCGGTCGAGTCTCAGAGGTGCCGATCCCCGACCTCGCCGACGGCAACTACACAGTGCGCATCGAGTCGGATCGCCCGCTGGTTGCCGCTGCGCGGGTCTCGTCGGCGGCCGCCGCTGCTGATCCCGCCGCCAGCCCGGTTGCGACCGACTTCGCGTGGCTGAGTTCGGCCGCCGAGCTTACCGCGCAAGCGCAGGTCACGGTCGCTCAAGGGCCGAGTCCGGTGCTGCACCTGGCCAACCCCACGACGGTGCCCGCGAGCGTGACCCTGGTGGCGGGCGGCGGTGAGGGCGTGATCGTTGAGCTTGCGGGCGGCGCGTCGACGAGCATCCAGGTCGACAGCGGCGAGACGTACACGCTCGACGGCATCGACCGGCTCTACGCGGCCGTCAGCCTCGCCGGCGACGGCATGATCGCCCGCTACGCCGTGCGGCCGGCCGGCGCTGGCTCGACGGCGATACTGGTGTTCCCGTAGCGCGAGGCGACCCGCACTGCTCAGAGGTGCCTGAAGCGCTCCGGTGCCAGATCCCACGGGTCTTTACCGAGCAGCTCGGCGACCGCCCTGAAGACGCAACTCTCGACCATCATGCGTCGATGGAGGTCGTCGTAGCGGTGCAGCCGCGACAGGCGCTCGATAGGCAGTCGATACAGGATGACGCGGCGCTCCGGCACCACCACCCTCCACCGATCGACGCTCGGCGTCGCCCCCAGCTCGGCCGGCAGGCCCGCGACCTCGAAGGTCACGCTGGCGAGCTCGTCTGGCCACAGGTCCTTGAGGTACTCGGCGGTTGACGCGACCGTGTTCTCGAACATTCCGGCACGGCTGTGCAGCAGCGGCAGGTGCGGCCCGGTGACAGCAGCACGGATGCCGCGCCCGTGACGATCCCGCCAGCCCGGCCGCGCAGACGCTGCCGGGGAACTCTTCGAAGACCTCGCCACAGCCACGATTCTACCGCCGGGCGTGCCGCGCGGGCGCCGGGGTCGGGCGCTCGTAGGCTGACGACGAGATGAGTGGTCGCCCCTGCAGCAAGGTCGCCTGTAACCAGGATGCCGTCGCCACGCTCACGTACGTCTACGCCGACTCGATGGCTGTTCTCGGCCCGTTGAGCCAGTTGGCAGAGCCGCACAGTTACGACCTGTGCGACCGGCATGCAGACCGGCTGAGTGCCCCACAGGGGTGGCTGGTCTCGCGCCACGTAGTGTTGGGGCATGAGTTTTCTTGAGGCCTCAGAGCTGACCGCAGTCGTTTTCGACCTCGACGACACGCTCGCTCCGTCGAAGTCGACGATGGACCCGCTGATGTCTGCGGCGCTCGCGCGGTTGCTCGCCCGCACCCAGGTGTGCATCATCTCGGGTGGCCGATTTGAGCAGTTCGCCCTGCAGGCTCTCGACGGATTCACCGCACCGGAGGAGTCCCTCGAGCGCTTGCACCTGATGCCGACGTGCGGAACGCGGTACTACCTCTGGC
>JANOED010000330.1:0-1977 GCA_031413035.1 Leifsonia sp.
GTTGCGGATCCCGAAGAACGAGACAAGTCCGCCTGCCACCATGAGGGCCGCCGTGATGATCAGCACTCGGTGGAAACCTGCCACATCCAGGTCGTCGACGATAATCACGCCCAGCATCGCGATCGCCACGAGTCCCGCCACTCGCGCGATCGCGTTGTTCACCGCCGACCCGATGCCTGCCTGCACAACCGGGACTGATCCCAGCACCGCCGAGGTAAGAGGGGCGACAGTCATTGAGAGCCCGACGGCGAAGACGAGCACGCCTGGCAGCACGTCGATCAGGGTGACGACCTCGGTGATTCGGAGCATCAAGAGGAAGCCCGCGCCTGCCAGGATCGGCCCGAACGTCATGAACAGCCGCGGGCCGTAGCGGCCACTCAGCCCGCCGAACCAACTCGAGAGCGCCACATTGGCGATTGACACCGGCAGGAATGCCAGCGCGGCGAGGGTCGCCGGCAGACCCGCAACCTGCTGCAGGAAGACAACGACGATGAAGCCGCCAATCGAGAGTGCGCCGTAGACGAGTGCCGTCGACGCATTGCCTGCCGAGAAGTTGCGGATGCGGAACAGCTCGAGGGGCAGCATTGGCTGGGGAGCTCGCGTCTGCCACCACAGGAAGGCGGCGAAACTGACCAGCCCCACTGCAAACGGCACGAAAATGATCGGGCTCGACCACCCGTAGGTACCCTGCTCGATGAGGGCGAAGACCGGTCCACCGAGGCCGACAATGCCCAGCACTGCCCCCGGGTAATCGATGCGCACCCCCGGGCGACGGACGTCTTTCTGGTCGAGCATCGCCAGCAACACCAGAGTGACGGCGATCGGCACCACGTTGATCGCGAAGACGAGCCGCCAGCTCAGGAAGTCAACGAAAAGGCCCCCGAGGATAGGTCCGGCGAGAAATGCGGCGCTCGTCCAAGCTGTCCATTGCCCAATCGCCTTGCCTTGCGCCGCATCCCTGAACGTCGACATGATCAGCGCGAGCGAACTGGGCACGAGCAGTGCTCCTGCGATGCCCTGCAGCGCCCTGAACACAATGACGAGTTCGGCGGTCGGGGCGACCGCAATCAGCACGGATGCCACGCCGAACCCAATCAGCCCGACCCGGAGCACAACGATCCGCCCGTAGACATCCGAGAGCGACCCGGCAAGCAGGATCAGCGACCCAAGCGTAATGAGGTAGGCGTCAACAATCCACTGCTGAACGCTGAGTCCGCCGCCGAGCTCGTCGGTCATGGCCGGGAGTGCGACGTTGATGACCGAACTATCCAAGAACGCGACGAACGACGACAGTACGGCGATGACGAGTACGAGCCTCTGCTGGCGGGTCATGGCACTAGTCAACACCCGGGAGGGCATGAGCCATTCCCACGCGGCGAGCAACCCCCGACGGAGGACAATGAAACCATGACATCGGTCGGCTCGAATTGGTCCCGCTACCACGACTATCGCGCCCACGTGCTTCACCGCCCGACGGACTACGACGCCTTACGCAGGATTGTCGCAAGCGCGCCACGGATTCGCGCGCTGGGCAGTCGGCATTCGTTCTCGTCAATCGCCGACTCTGTCGAGTTGGTGAGCCTCGAGCGAATGCCTCGCGACATCCGGATCGACCAGCAATCCGAGACCGTCTCGTTCGGTGCTGGCATCAGCTATGGCGAGCTGGGCACAGAGCTACAGGCTCACGGGTGGGCATTGCGAAACCTCGCGTCTCTGCCACACATCTCGGTCGCGGGGGCGGTCGCTACCGCAACCCACGGTTCGGGCGACCGCAACGGGACGCTCTCCCGAGCGGTCGCTGGCCTCGAGTTGATCACCGCGTCGGGTGAGATCGTCGACATCGGCCCGATCGACGCCGGTTTCGACGGCGCCGTCGTTTCGCTCGGAGCGCTCGGCATCGTCAGTCGGATCACTCTCGACATCGAGCCGACCTTCGACGTCAGGCAAGATGTCTACGAGGGCACGACCTGGACCCGC
>JANOED010000331.1:0-3401 GCA_031413035.1 Leifsonia sp.
GGCGGCATCGGACTGGCAGCCTCGGGCAACATCAATCCGGATGGCACCTTTCCTTCGATGTTCGAGCCCGTACACGGTTCGGCCCCGGACATCGCCGGCAAGCAGTTGGCCGACCCGACTGCGGCGATCCTGTCCGTCGCACTCATGCTCGCTCACTTGGGCGAGACGGATGCGGCGGCTCGGGTCACCGCGGCCGTCACCGCCGACCTTGTCGCTCGGGGAACCGCACAGCGCAGCACGTCCGAAATCGGGGATGCCGTCGCCGCAGCAATATCCGCTCATTGAGGCTCTCGAAATGAGCGTAACGTCGTATCCAGCTTCGCTTCGAGAGCCTCAGCGACCGCCTCCTAAGGACCAACTATGAAGAACCTCCTCGCACCCAGAACCCTCGAGTTCGCCGTAACACCGAACGATGCCTCACGCTCGGCAGCGGAGCACGCCGACATCATCGCCGAGCCCGGCTTCGGGAAGCACTTCACCGACCACATGATCGACATCTGCTGGAGCGAGCACGGCGGCTGGCATCGTCCCCGCGTGCAGGCCTACGGGCCGATCCAGCTCGACCCGGCGGCGGCCGTGCTGCACTACGCCCAGGAGGTCTTCGAGGGGCTGAAGGCCTACCGTCATGCTGACGGCTCGATCTGGACATTCCGCCCCGAGATGAACGCCGAGCGCATGAAGCGGTCTGCCCGCCGTCTCGCACTACCCGAGCTGCCGACCGAGTACTTCATCGAGTCGTTGCGCCAGCTGATCGCGGTCGACGCTCGCTGGGTGCCGTCAGCGCCGGAGACGAGCCTGTACCTTCGTCCGTTCATGTTCGCCAAGGAGGCCTTCCTCGGTGTGCGGCCCGCCGCGAAGGTCAACTTCTACCTGATCGCGAGCCCCGCGGGCGCGTACTTCCACGGTGGAGTGAAACCGGTGACCATTTGGATCTCGACCGACTACTCGCGAGCGGGCAAGGGCGGCACGGGTGCGGCGAAGACGGGCGGCAACTACGCCTCGAGCCTCGTCGCACAGCAGGAGGCCTACCGGCACGGTTGCGCTCAGGTGCTGTTTCTCGACTCCGAGACGGGCACCTACATCGAAGAGCTCGGCGGCATGAACGTCATCTTCGTCTACAAGGATGGCCGGGTTGTCACGCCGGATTCTCCGAGCATTCTCGAGGGCATAACGCGTGACTCGATTCTGCAGTTGGCTCGGGATCGAGGGCTGAAGGTCGAGCAGCGTCGCGTGAGCATCGACGAGGTTCGCGAGTCGGTGGCATCCGGCGACATCGTTGAGATGTTCGCCTGCGGAACCGCGGCGGTTGTTACGCCCATCGCGGCCTTCAAGGCCGATGGCTATGTGATCGGTGATCCGGATGCCGCGGCCGGCGAACTGACGATGTCGCTGCGCCAGGAGCTCACCGACATCCAATACGGCCGCAAGCCCGACCGACACGGATGGCTCACGCGCCTCGACGCCTGACCCACTCCGCCACCGCATCGCCCATCGTCTCAAGGTGTTGAGCGTAGGTGAACCCCGAGACTGCCTTGCGGGGTCGAAAACCGTGGTCACCGTCCTCAAGCCATACGAATTCGATCGTCGGTGACAGGGTGTAGCCAGCCACCTCGTCGCGAGTGCCGAACGCGTCGCGCGTGCCTTGCACGATCAGCGCGGGGCTCGCGAGGTTCTCAAGGTGGCCGGTGCGCACCTTGTCCGGCTTGCCTAGCGGGTGGAACGGGTACCCCAAACAGACGAGGCCGCGCACCGTTCCCGCGGCGTGCACCTCGTAGACAAGCATGCTCGCGACCCGTCCGCCCATCGACTTGCCGCCGATGAACACGGGCTCGTCACCTGTGACCTCAGCAACCGCGGCGACCGCCGCCCGATACTCGTCAATCAGGCTCTCGGCGCGCGGTGGCGGCTTGCGGATTCCGTCGCGACGGCCCGCCATGTAGGCGAACTCGAACCGCACCACCCGGATGCCTCGGCTCGCGATCACCCGGGCCGCGTCGTTCATCGCCGCACCGTCCATCGCCCCACCGGCCCCGTGACCGAGTACGAGCGTGGCCGTGTACCGGTCGGGGGAGTCCCACAGCAGCTCAACCATGCAGCTCAACCGCCCGCTCAACCGCCCGCTCAATCATGCGCCGATCGTATCGGGCCGCACGTGGCTCGAGGCCTTCAGGTCTGGATTCACCTCGCCACGAGCCGATTTCCCCGCGAAATATGTGTGCTTTACACCCCCGCCGTACAGTCCAAGTCCACTCTGCTGGCCCCAGTAAGCGGGGGTCTGAGTGCATTGACAAGTAAGTGAACGGCCGAGGAAGATGAATCGACCGTGGGGGGAAAGCGGCACTTCGGTGTCGTGGGGTCCACGCTTGGGGGGGATGTCACACCACGGGTCAACCAGTATTCACCCGAAGGAGACATCATGGCTGCACCCGTTCGTAAGAGCACGAAAATCGTGCGCTACCTCACCATCCCGCTCGCCCTCGTGGCCAGCGGACTGCTCGTTTCGAACGCCTCGTACTCGGCGTACTCGACTTCGACGAGCAACCCGTCGAGCAACTGGACCACCGGCACCCTGAGCTTGACCGACGACGACGCCAACACCGCGCTCTTCACGGCAACCGGCCTCGTCCCCGGCTCAACCGGCACGAAGTGCATCGCGGTTACCTCCGGCAGCACGGTGCCGACGACTATCAAGCTGTACGGCACGGCTCCGGCGTCCACGCTGGCGCTCAGCACCTACATCGATCTGACAGTGACCTTGGGCACCGGCGGATCGTCATCAACCTGCACCGGCTTCGTGCCGGACGGCACCAACCCCACCGTGTTCAATGGAACCCTCGCGTCGTTCGGGACGACCGCGACTAGTTTCGCTAACGGGCTCGGGGTGTGGGCGCCGGCAGGAGCCGGAACGAAGGTCTACCAGTTCGTCTACACGGTCAACTCCGCAGCCCCGAACACCACGGCGGGCGGCACGGCAGCGATCGGCTTCACGTGGGAAGCGCAGACGAACTAGCGGCCGGTCCGGCGCGGCACAGCATGAGCCCGCGCCACGCCGATGAAGACCCTGGATTGACCAGGGTCATCATCGGGTCGGTGGCGCGGGCTCTGCTCATTCTGGGGCTCTCCCTCGCAGTCTGGGCGACCGTGCCCGCAGCGCTGGGCTGGACGACATCGGTCGTGATGAGCGGCTCGATGGCTCCGGCGATCATGCCCGGCGATGCAGCCGTGGTTCGTCCCATGGCGACGACGGAGCTTGCGGTCGGGCAGATCGTGCTCGTTCCCGACCCCGACCGCGACAACCGGTTGCGGTTGCATCGCATATCGGAAATTGTCGGCAGCGAGCTCATCCTCCGCGGCGACGCCAACACCGCCGATGACTCATCCCGAGTCGCGGCGGAAGACGT
>JANOED010000332.1:0-3303 GCA_031413035.1 Leifsonia sp.
TCACCGGTCGTGGCCGTCGCGACGATCGTTGCCGCAAGGATGATTCCGACCCACCAGGGTTGGCCGAGCATGAAGATTGCAAGCAGCACACCCGCGATCATTGCGGCAGCGACAGACCCGGCGAACCCCTCCCAGGTCTTCTTCGGGCTAATGGCCGGCGCCATGGGGTGCTTGCCGAACGCGACACCGGTCGCGTACGCCCCGGTGTCAACAGCGACCACCACGATGAGGAACGCCAGAGTCCACCATTGGCCGCCGTCTTGGGCCGTCAGGACCACGGTGAAGCCACCCATAAATGCGACGTAGGCCATGATGAATGCGCCGGCCCCGAGGTCCTTCAGAAGTTCGCGAGCCGAGACCCGATGACTGGGACGGACCAGCTCGACGATGCGCCACAGCGAGATCACACCGATGCCCGCGAGGGTCACGTACCAGTGACCGGCATCGAGCCAGTAGAACGATGCGGGCACAACGGCGAGGGCCGCGATGAGGGTCGGAATGCGCGGAACATCGCGCCCGGCGAAGCGCAACGCACTGGCCAGTTCATACGTGGTGAAGCCTATGAGTGCAGCGGCGAAGAGCATGTAGAGCTCTTTGACGAGGATCAGGCTGATAAGGAGTGCGCCGCCGAGCAGCAGGCCGACACCAATGGCGCGGAACAGAGGTCTGCCGGTGCGCGCGTTGATCTTCTCGTTCGTCGCGCGAACCTGTGCCTCGAAGGCTTCTAATTCGGAGACCATTAGACCTCGAGCAACTCGGCTTCCTTGCGCTTGAGGGCATCGTCAATGGCGTCGACATGCGACTTCGTTGTCGCGTCGAGTTCTTTCTCGGCCCGAGCAATCTCGTCTTCGCCGACCTCTTTGAGCGCGTCAAGGTCGTCCTTCGCCTTGCGGCGCACATTCCGGATTGAGACGCGTGCCTGTTCGGCCTTGTCTCGCACTATCTTGACGAACTCTTTGCGACGCTCCTCGTTGAGTTCAGGAAGTGTCGCTCGGATGACATTTCCGTCATTTCCGACACTCGCGCCGAGGTGGGCGGCCCCGGCGATTGCCTTCTCGATCTCCTTCAACGCGGACTTGTCGAACGGAGTGATAAGGAGAGTTCGAGCCTCTTGGTTGACCATTGACGCAAGCTGGGCAAGGGGGGTCGGGGACCCGTAGTAGTCGACCATGACCTTCTGGAACAGCGCCGGGTTGGCCCGACCAGTGCGCACGGTCGCGAAATCGTCTTTGGCTGCCTCGACGGCCTTGCCCATCTTCTCTTTGGCCTCAGCCAGAACGTCGGTGATCACGGCAACTCCCTTGTGTCAGCCCTCAGTTTAGAGGTCAAGCGTATGTCGCGGCGACGAGTCGGCTAGTTGGAGACGAGGGTGCCGATGCGGTCACCGCGAATCGCCTTGGTGACGTTGCCCGCGGGCTCCATCCCGAAGACCACCATGGGCATTCCGTTGTCCATGCACAGGCTGAAGGCGGTCGCATCGACTACCTTGAGCCCCTGCACGAGCGCCTCCTGGTAGGTGACATGCTCGAGCTTGGAGGCCGCGGCATCCTTGCGCGGGTCGCTGGTGTACACGCCGTCGACACCGTTCTTGGCGACAAGCACCACGTCTGCGCTGATCTCAAGAGCGCGCTGCGCGGCAACCGTGTCGGTGGAGAAGTAGGGCAGGCCAGCACCCGCACCGAAGATCACGACCCGACCCTTCTCGAGGTGGCGCTCGGCGCGCCGAGGAATGTACGGCTCGGCAACCTGTGTCATTGAGATCGCCGACTGAACGCGCGTTGCGGCACCCGCCTGCTCGAGGAAGTCCTGGAGCGCCAGCGCGTTCATGACCGTTCCGAGCATGCCCATGTAGTCGGCCCGACCGCGGTCCATGCCGCGCTGGCTGAGTTCGGCACCACGGAAGAAGTTGCCGCCACCGACGACGATCGCCACCTCGACACCTTCGCTGGATGCCGCCGCAATCTCCCTCGCGAGCGACGCGACCACATCGGGGTTGACCCCCAACGAGCCCCCGCCGAACGCCTCTCCGGAGAGCTTCAACATCACCCGGCGCTTCTTCTCGTCCGTCATCGTGCTCCTCAAGGTCGTGCGGCTTCCCCCAGCGTATTCGGTGCAGCCGCTCGAAGGTCATCCGTCTCATCAACCAAAGTTGACAATTCGCGCGCCATCAACCAAAGTTGATATATGCAGCCCAGCCCGCAGAGCATCAGTATTCCCTCACCCGAGCATCCCGACGATGCGTTCGCCGCCGTCGTGGCCTTGCGCCGGCTCGCCGCGACTCTCGAACGCGAGACGGTCGATCGCGCTCTCGAGGCCGGCTGGACGTGGGCTGAGATAGGCCAGGCGCTCGGGATGAGCGCTCAGGCGGCACACAAGCGACTCGCCCCGGATCGACGATCGCCGCTGTAAACCCGAACAACGGATTTCCCCCTCCCCTGCCAACACCACTCGAAAGGCTTCGACATGTCACTTCGCACCGCAGTCGCCGACACTCGTCTTATCGCTCAGCTGCTCACCATCGCCGAATCCGAGGCCCGCGCGCTCGGTGATCCCGAACCGGGTGCTGAGCACCTGCTGCTCGCGGCGCTCCTCGTCGACGATGGTTCAGGCCGCGACGCGATCGCGAACGCGACATCGTCGGGAACGCAAGCCCCGGCCTCCGGCACGGCGGTGGGTGCCACGGCAGTGGATGCAACGACAGTGGATGCCACGACAGTGCGCACTGCGATCGCGGCCGTGCACGCGGCATCCCTCTCCGCTATCGGGGTGGCTGCCCCTGACCTAGACACTGCACTGCCGCCAGCCCGCGGTGTTTACCGAAGCGAGGTTAGCGCGCAGGAGGTGTTTCAGCGGGCACGCGTGCTTTCGAAGCGCTCCCCCAGCGGACTTCGGTCTGCCCATGTTGTGCTCGCGGCCGCCGAGCGTGAGCGGGGCACCGTGGCTCGGGTACTCGAATATCTCGGGGTCGACCGCGTCGCACTGGTCGATGCGGCCGAACAGGCGGTCTCGTAGCTCTCCGGCAACCACCGTTGCGAAGGCCGGGGATGATGCAGCGGGGGAAGCTGCGGCGAGACGGGTGCACGCGCCACCAACGACGAACGCCCCGAGTCGTGGATGACCCGAGGCGTTCGTTCGTGGCTATGCGGTGATGATTACGCGCCGACCTTGAAGCGGGCGAATCCGGTGACCTTGAGGCCCGCGTCGCTCAGAACCTTACCCACGGACACCTTGTTGTCCTTGGCGTAGTCCTGGTCGAGCAGTGCGACCTGCTTGAAGAACGCGGCCACACGACCCTCAACGATC
>JANOED010000333.1:0-1773 GCA_031413035.1 Leifsonia sp.
GCGGCGATGGTGGTGACGGTGGCGGCGAGAAGCTTCACGGCAGGTTCCAGGGTGGCTGAGATGCCCTCCCTCCACAAGGAATTCGGCACGACCCTGATAGAATCCTTACTGTCGTGTGACCACCGCATTTGCGGGAACTTCCTGTTCGCGGCTCGGTCTCGCCGGGTCGTTCCCAGCCGCAGTCTCCGCTCTCCGAAGGGACATCTCGTGAATATCGCTCTGATCGTCGGCGCCATAGTCGTCGTCCTGCTGCTGATCGTTCTCTCCGCGACGATAAAGATCGCGCGCGAGTACGAGCGGGGTGTCATCTTCCGCCTCGGGCGGCTCTTGCCTGAGCCGAAAGGCCCGGGGCTGTTCTTCCTGATCCCGTTCGTGGACAAGATGGAGAAGGTCGAGTTGCGGACGGTGACCCTCAACGTCCCACCGCAGGAAGTGATCACGAAGGACAACGTGCCCGTGCGGGTGAACGCCGTTGCGTACTTCCGGATCGTCGAGCCAAAAGCGGCGATCGTGCAGGTGGAGAACTACATGAACGCCACATCGCAGATCGCACAGACGACGCTGCGTTCGGTGCTCGGTCAGCACGTGCTCGACGAGCTTCTCTCGGAGCGCGACAAGATCAACGGCATCCTGCAAACCATCATCGACGACGCCACCTCGCCCTGGGGCATCAAGGTCTCGGTCGTCGAGGTGAAGGACGTCGAGATCCCGAGCGACATGCAAAGGGCGATGGCCCGTCAGGCGGAAGCCGAGCGGGAGCGGCGCGCCAAGGTGATCTCGGCCGAAGGCGAATACCAGGCGTCGGAGCGGCTCAAGGATGCTGCAGCGGTCATGTCGCAGGAGCCGATCACGGTGCAGCTCCGCTACCTGCAGACGCTCCTCGAGATCGGGTCGAACAACAACTCGACGATCATCTTCCCGATTCCGATCGACCTGCTCACCGCGCTGTCGAAGGTCGCCAGCTCGATCCCGGTCGGATCGGACTCGTAGGGCTTAGCGTCGCCTGCGGGCGACGCTTACCAGCGCTACCGCGCAGGTGCGCATAGCCCCTACGGCTCGTCTACTTCCTCAACCGGGTCGAGCTCGGTAAGCGAGACGCCGTCGGTGACCACTTCTGGGTCAGCTTCCGACGTGGTCTTCACAAGCTCAGCGTCATCGTCATCCGAACCGACGACCGGAGCCAGCGTAGAAACTTGTTCACCGTCGCGTAGGCGGGTCACGATCACGCCCTGAGTGGCGCGACCAGAGCGCTTGATCCCATCGACCGCCATCCGGATCACCGTGCCGGCGTCGGAGATCAGCATCACCTGGTAGCCCTCACGCACGATCCGTGCTCCAGCGAGTCGACCCTTGCCCGCGACGAGCTGGGCCGTCTTGACGCCCATCGTGCCACGCCCCTTGACCGGATACTCCGAAACGCGAGTTCTCTTGCCCCAGCCGTTCTCGGTCACGACGAGCAGATCGGCGTCGTCCTCGGCAATGTCGACCTCGATCACCTCGTCGTCGCCGCGCAATTTCATGCCTGCAACTCCGGACGCAGGACGGCCCATCGACCGTACGTCGCGCTCGTGGAAACGCACGGCCTGACCGAGGCGTGAGACCATGAGGATGTCGTTGTCTCCGTCGGAGAGGCGAACGCCGATCAGCTCGTCGTTCTCGCGCATCTTCAGAGCAATAATCCCATCCTCGTGACATTCGGGATGGACGATCACCTTCCCATCCGGATACTGCTTGCGGAAATTGTCCACGTGCACGGGCTGGAACATCTGGTGC
>JANOED010000334.1:0-2749 GCA_031413035.1 Leifsonia sp.
CGTTGCGGCCTCGGGTGCACCCGTTGCGGCGTTGTTGTTGATGTTCACCCACGGGGTGCTGTCTGCCTCGGTGACCGGGGCGAGCGAGGCATCCGTGTACAGGGCCTGAAGCTGCTCAAGACCGGCTACGGTGTTCGGGTCAGACAGCGTCGACTTCCAGGTGTCGCCGTCCTTGACCGCGAGTTCCCCGCCGTTGGCGAAGATCCACGAGATGCCGTTGCGCCAGTCTTCGCCACCGATGTAGAAGCCCGACTGCGTGCCGGTCTTGAGGGCGGCCGCAGACTCGCTGAACTCGCTGAGCGTGGTGGGCACATCGAGGCCAGCAGCAGACCAGACATCCTTGCGGAAGAACATGTAGCGCGATCCGAAGTAGTACGGCAGTGCATAGTTGGCCCCATCGACCTCACCGATCTCGACGAACGACGGCAGCAGTTTGTCGCCGCCGAGCTCAGGCACGAGGTCAGTGACGTCGGAGAACGCCCCCACGGTCGTGAACGTCGGCGACCACGTGTTGCCGATCTCCACCACGTCAGGGGTATTCTCAGCATCAGGCAGTGCCGTGGTGAGCTTCGAAAGGGCATCCCCCCAGCTCTGTTCCTCGATAGTGAGGGTGCCCCCGGTTGCGTCTGCGTACTCTGTCTTAAGGTAGTCGCGCAGCGCATCCGGGGTGTCACCGCCCATCAGCCACAGGGTGATGTCGGTCGAACCCTCGTCTGCCGGCGGTGTTGCTGAGCACCCGGCGAGAACGACGAGTGCAGCGGTCGCAGCTGCGACCAGTCCTAACTTTCGCTTCATTGCTTCTTCCTTACTGTTGAGCCGTGCGGTGGTAGGTGGGTCAAGAGACCCCGAGTTGCGCAGAGAGCACCATGACGGCGGCGCCGCGCATGACGATGTCCTCTCCGAGCGTCGTCATCCGTAACGTCAGATCGCCGTGGAACTCAGGCATCGTTCTGCTGCGGAGCGTGTCGATGGTCGCCTGGGCGAGCGGTCCATCAAGTAGGAGGGTGGGTCCGCTGAGAACCACCTCGGCGAGGTTGAGGGCGCCGACGACCGGAGCCAGTGCGATGCCGAGACGCTCGCCAGCGGAGCGCAGGATGCTCGTGCGCTCGTCGGGGGCGGCGGCAATCGCCCTCTCGAGCCGGGGTACGGCGAGCCACGTCTCAAGGCAGCCGCGCTTGCCACAGGCGCACTCGGCGCCGCCATCGGTGCCCACAACGACGTGACCGATCTCGCCCGCCGCGAATCGGCTGCCAAACAGAGGAGTGCCGTCGAGCAGAAGTCCGGCACCCACACCGTGGCCCACCTTGATGAGCATCATGTCGCTGTCGGCCCCTCCGAAGCTGTGTTCGGCGAGCGCCGCCACGTTTGCGTCATTCGCGACAACCACGGGAACTCCGAACCTTGTGGCGAGGAGCTCCTGAAGCGGCTCGTTCGACCAGCCAAGGTTGGGGGCGCTGAGCACGACGCCGGCGAGATCGACTACACCGGGGGATCCGACACCCACCCCAAGCACCGGGAGGGTGGCGGCGGCCACGAGCGACTCGGCCAGCGCGATCACGAGCGCCGTCGCATCCTGACCGGTCGCTGAAGCAAGGGGCAGTTCGGCGCGGTGCAGCACCCGCCCATCGAGGTCGAGCACCGCGCCGCGGAACAGTGCGTAGTCGCTCAGGTCAATTCCGATGATCTGGAACGCGTTGCGGTTGAGGTCGAGCAGGGTGGCTGGTTTGCCGGGTCGCACGTCTTCACGCTGGCCGGTCTCGATGACCAACCCCTCAACAATGAGCTCGGCAACAAGGTCGGAGATCGTGACTTTGGTGAGCCCGGTCTCTCGCGCGATGTCGGCGCGGGACTGCTGGCCAGCGCGATAGAGCGTCTGAAGCACGAGCGAGCGATTGTGGCCGCGAGCGTGCTCGGGCAGTACTTTCGTCGTCGGGCGCAAGGCGCGGCCAGTGGTGAACCCCGTTGTCATGTTTGTTAGTACACCTTACGAACAAACTTCGCGCAAGTCCTTCTCTCAACCTTTTACCGGTTTGTTACCTCCGGAATGCGGCATGCTATACCCAGACCCACCTGACAGTCCCTTGACCATCCAACCAACGCAGATAGGTAGCTCGATCGATGCGCACACTTACCACTTCGACCTCAGTTGCACTTTTCGCAGGCCTCGCACTCACGGGCGCACTTGCTGGCTGCTCCCCCACGACCGTCGACGAGACCGAGACGGAGACCGACACCACCGAGACCGAAACCGACACCACTGAGACCGCACCGGGCGATGGCGCGTTCGCGGACGGCGTCTACACCGCCTCGGGTGACTACCAGGCGCCGAGTGGCACCGAGTCCGTCGAGGTCAACCTGTCACTCATGGGCGGTGTGATCACTGCGGTTGAGGTCATTGGCGACGCCACCGACCCGCAGGCAAAGATCCACCAGGGCGAGTTCATCAGCGGCATCGGTCCGATCGTTGTCGGCAAAGACATCGACTCCATCCAGGTCGACAAAGTGGGTGGCTCATCGCTCACAAGCGGAGGCTTCAACAAGGCGATCGAGGCGATCAAGGCTGACGCGTCTTCATAGCCTGAGCTTCGAAGCAATCGGCACGGGCTGGCAGCTCGATACCGCGGAGCCGATTGGCGCCCAGCTCGAGTCTGAGATCATGGCGCTGGTCGAGCGGTTCGACCTAACGTGGTCGCGCTTCCGCGATGACTCCTTGGTCGCGAGCATCGCGAAGGCTCCTGGAGCGTTCGCC
>JANOED010000335.1:0-6506 GCA_031413035.1 Leifsonia sp.
AGGTGTACGGAAACCTCTATCTTGCCGAGAGCGATTCGGGCGCGTTCAGCCCCGAGGATCAGGAATTGCTCGTCGCGCTCGCGGCTACCGCGGGCGGCGCGATCGATCACGCCCGCCTGTTCGATGAGACTCGTCGCAGTCAGCGTTGGGCTGCGGCGCTCGCCGAAGTGACAACCGCACTACTCAGCGACGACGCTCAGGACTCTCTCGGCATCGTCGCCGAACGGGTCGCGGTGCTCGCAGAGGCCGACCTCGTCTGCTTTCTGGCGCCGACCGCTGACGGGATGCTGCAGGTAACGCTTGCGCGCGGTCCTCTTGCACCCGGCATCGAGGGCCTGCACTTCGAGGTCGCGGGAACCGTCGCGGGCCGCGCACAGGAGAGTGCGCAGCCGGTGCTGGCTGATGTCGAGGCCGACCTTGCACTCGGCGAGGGCGTGCGGTTGGGCCCGACAATGGCCATCCCCCTCATCACGTCAGACGGACCGAGCGGAGTGCTCACCGTCTCGCGCGAACCTGGGCGGCCGAGGTTCTCGTCAGCTGACCTCGGCACCGCCGCCGATTTCGCTCGGCAGGCGAGCGTCGCCCTCCGGCTTGCCGCCGGCCGCACCGACCGTGCGAAACTGGCGACCCTCGAGGATCGCAACCGCATCGCCCGCGACCTGCACGATCACGTCATTCAGCGGCTCTTTGGCGCTGGGCTGAGTTTGCAGACGGTGGCCGGGTCACTGACTGACGAGGCATCCAAGGCACGACTGCTTGATCAGGTCGACAGTCTCGATGCCGCGATCGCGCAGATTCGCACCGCCATCTTCGCGATGACAGCCCAGCAGGATTCGGAGCGACCAACCCTCAGACACCGCGTCATCGACCTCATCACCGAGATGGCCGACATGTTCGCCCAACGACCGAACGTCAACTTCGCGGGCGCCGTCGACCTCATGGTGCCGGCGCTGTTGGCCGACGACGTGTCTGCGGTGGTGCGGGAAGGACTGACCAATGTTGCCCGACACGCGTCAGCGCGCGACGTCGCCGTGTCGGTCGGTTTCGCCGACGGTGCGGTCACCGTGGAGATTGTCGACGATGGCAGCGGGGTCGACCCAACGGCGGCACGCGCGAGCGGCACCGCAAACCTCGCCCGCCGGGCCGAGGTCTGGGGTGGCACGTTCTCACTCGACCCAGGCTCGCCCACCGGCACCGTACTACGCTGGACGGCACACGTGGAGGGCGCTGAATGAGACGGGTGTTTCTGGTTGACGATCACGAGATCGTGCGCCGCGGCGTCGCCGACCTCATCAACGCCGAAACCGACCTCGAGGTCGTGGGGGAGGCGTCCACCGTCAAGCAGGCGCTCGCGCGAATCGCCGCGACTAGGCCAGATGTGGCGGTACTCGATGTGCGCCTTCCGGATGGCAGCGGCATTGACCTGTGCCGTGACATCCGCTCGGCGCACCCGGCAGTGCAGTGCCTCATGCTCACCGCCTACGACGATGACGAGGCCAGCTACACGGCGGTGCTCGCCGGCGCGGCAGGGTATGTGCTCAAGGACATCCGCGGGCAGGGTCTACTCGACGGCATCCGCCGCGTCGCGAACGGTGAGAGCCTGGTCGCGCCGGGCGTGACGCGTCGCGTCGTCGAGCAGGTATCAACCGGTAAGGATGCCGCCGAGCTCAGCCTGCGCGAGCGCCAGGTTCTCGATCAGATCGCCGCCGGGCTCACGAATCGCCAAATCGCGGAACACCTCGGCCTCGCCGAGAAAACCGTCAAGAACTACGTCTCGGGCCTGCTCGCCAAGCTCGGGATGGAGCGCCGCACCCAAGCGGCGGTGTACCGGGCAGGATTGACCCCATGAGCAACAACATCACGAGCATCCCGCAACAGCCCGGTCGCGTCTGGGGCGTTCTCGCGCTCATCGCGGCCCTGGCGCCCCTGCCCTTTCTGCTGACGCTTAATATCCTGTCGCTCGTCGTGCGCACACAGGACTCCTCGGCCGCCAGCGCCGAGCGCATCATTTACGGGATAGTGGCTGTCGTCGGCCTGTTCTTCTTTCCGCTCTTCATCGTGCTCGCCACCACCTTCGGTGTGCGTGCGGTGCTCAAACCCAGGCTTGCGGGCAAGGTAATGGGCTGGATCGCGCTTGCAATCGTTGTGCTGTCGATTCCCGCGCTCTGGTTCGGCTACCTCGTCTGGATCTCGCCGGGGGCCTAGCGGCGAGCACTCCGTAACTGGGAGACTCCGACCAAGGGCGTGTCAACCTCGCACCCTTGGGTGCGCGTCGTGAGGACATGAGGGTGGCGGTGAGCGAGAAGGTCCAGCTGGATCTCGATGCTTTCGTCGCGACCGAATACCCGAAGGTCGTCGCCGCAGTGGGACTTATCACGGGCAACCGGCAAGACGCGGCAGACGCGGTGCAGGATGCGATCGTGGGGTTTCTCGCGAAGCCGCCGGCGCATCCGGTCAACAATCTTGCGGCGTGGTTCACCGTCGTCGCCAGCAACCGGGTGAAAGACGGCTACCGCAGCGAAGCGGCCCGGCAGCGAGCGGTCGCGAAGCTCGGGATGCCGGTCGAGGAGACCACCGACGCGATCGAGCTGCTCGACATCGACGTCGCGAACGCGCTCAAGTCGCTACCGCTGCAGCAGCGCCAAGTGTGCGCTCTGCATTACCTGATGGACCAGTCGATCGAGACGATCGCCGAAGGACTTGGTGTCACCGAAGGCACCGTGAAGACCCAGCTGCATCGGGCCCGCAAGGCGCTCGCCGCACGTCTGAGGAAGGAGGATCACCATGGCTGAAATTGACACGCTGTTGAGCGACTCGCTCAAGCGTCTCGCCCAACCGGGTGACGCCGCCGGTGTTGCCGATGCCATCCGTTCGCGGGTAGACGCCGGTGACACCGGCACTCCTGCAACCTCCAGTGGATTCGGCGGGGGCGGCCCTCTCAGTTGGCTGCCCTGGGTTGGTGTCGTTGTCGTGGCGGGACTCGTCGGCGCGAGCCTCGGCCCGCTCGGGGTCTTCGGTGCGAACGTCACCGAGGTGAGGACTGCCGACACCGCGACCCTTCAACAGGATGCCACCGCCTACAGCTGCATCGGCGGTGCGGTCGCAACCATTCTCCCCGCCGGTCAGCGGGTGCTTGCCGTCGCGCGATCTGAAGACTCGACTTGGCTGGGCCTTCGCGACCCGCTCAACATCGTCTCCACTGTCTGGGTGCCCTTCGCTGCGGTCACTGTCGATGAAGGGCAGGATGCCGCGGCCCTTGCCACCGGCGGCGCTTGCCCCCTAGTCGAGACCACTCTCGCGGTGCCGCAAGCGCCCGTGACGGCGACGCCCACGCCCGTCCCCGGGCCAAGCGATACGACGCCTCCCTCGGTTGGGCAGGCGTACGCCGACCCCACGCCGTTCTACAACGCTGAGACCACGACCGTGCACGCGCTCGCGACCGACAACGTTGCCGTTACATCGGTTCTGATCTCGTGGAGCGGCGCGCACACCGGGAGCGGCACTATGACCAAGATCGGCGGCGAGTGGCAGTTCGCGTTCTCCACGACCGACAACCCCACCGGAATGATGACGTTCGAATTGCGAGCTGTTGACGCAGCGGGCAATGTCAGCAGCCCCGTCAAAGTAATCGCCGACCACCAATTCTTCGGGTGACACCATGACTATCCCCAAGTGGCTCCTCCCAGTCTTTGCGATCGTCGCCGCCATTGCGGTCGGCGTGGCGGCGACCCTCATCGGTCTGCGCTTTCAGCCGCAGGAGACAGTCGCCATAGCCCCCGAGCTCATCAACGCGCCTGTGCTCGCGCCCCTGACTCCTGTCGACAACAATGATCCCGACTCGGGATTCGTCTGGGGCCTCAGCGACACTGTCGGCTCCGTTGATGTTGCTGCCCCCGGCACCGTGCTTCCCGATGACTTCGACCTCGAGGATGCACTCGATCGGTATGCCGAGGCATCCGATCCGGGTGCAGAACTCGAGGTGATCGGCGACGAAGCGGAGGCCGATACCCCACTCCCTGCTGGTGACAGTTGTGCGCCCGTTGATGGTGAAGCACCTGAGGGATGCCCGCCCGGCCTGATGGGCGCCATCTTCGCCCTCGTCTCTCCACCCGAGTTCCGGGTCACCGGGCAGGCCTACCCGCCGACGGAAGCCGAGTATGCCGAACGCGGAAACCCGACCGGGCCGCTCTGGTGCCCGGCCGCCACCGGACTCGGGGACAGCGACGTGCCGTTCGGCATCCTCTCGACGGTGCCCGCGAGTTTCACGGTGTTGTACTGGCCAGAGGGCCGAGGAGACGAACGACAGAGCATCGTCGCCGCTACACCGGACAATGCGGCTGCCTGGGATGCGGCACTGGCCGATGCGACCGACGCATCCGAGCTTCCTCCGCTTCAGCGCTGCATCGTGTTGCCCGACCTCGAGCCCGACACCGCCTACCGCGCGACGATCCTCGGCACGACGCCCGCTGGAGTGCTGCGACTCTCGGGGGCCATCCCCTTCAACTCGGGGGGTGCCCCGATACGCCCGGCCGCCGAGTTCCATACCCTCGGCCAGAACTACGTGTTCGCTCGGGCTCTGCACACCGAGGAGCAGCGGGTCGAGTTCCGCGCCTTCATCACCAACCCGCCCGACGGCATCTTCGGCGGCGACGACTCTGATCCCGTTTGCCCCGCAGCCGGGAGCAACCTCTCCGCAATCGCTGGACAAATCTACGAAGTACCGGCCGAGGAGGTTCTGGCCCTGAACGCCCCGAGCGACTACACCCAGCGCACGGCGAGTGTCTTCCGGGTACCCGAGGGCGCGGACGTGACCTTCTGTGCCCGCTGGTACCCGGCCGAATCGGGAATGACAAGCTGGGAGCGCAATCAGCCACTGTGGGAGACATCCACGTCGTTCGGTGCCCCCGACCGCGTGCTGCCGATTCTGACTCTGGATGCCGGGGGTCCGCTGCCCGACATTGGCCGCGACATCCAACTCACCGTTTCGACCACGGAGGGGGTCGTGTGCGGCGTGACCGACCTGCTCGTTGATGGCGCTGTCCCGCGCGACAACCCGGTGCTGTGCGATCCGTCGGTGCTCGCGACCGCCAGCGCGCGGGAACGCGATCGCCGGTACTGGAGCCAGGAGTTCCGTGGTGATCTGGTTCTCACGACGATGCTCACGAAGAACGACGGTTCGACCGAAGAGAACACTGCACTGATTCCGGCGAGTCGCCGCAACTGCTTT
The DNA here is from genome assembly GCA_031413035.1 of Leifsonia sp. Classification (GTDB taxonomy): domain Bacteria; phylum Actinomycetota; class Actinomycetes; order Actinomycetales; family Microbacteriaceae; genus Rhodoglobus. The sequence goes on from JANOED010000335.1 coordinate 5,228, forward strand.
GGCGTGTGCGAGTTGCCGCGTGCCGAGGTCTTCGGCTTCCCGGTTGGTCAGCCCGACTATGACTGCGGCAGCAGCAACCCGTTTGAGCTCAACCGCTCCGCCTGCCGCCCCATCGAGGGAACCGAAGAGTTTGAACTCGCGGCCGACCTCAACTGGACTCAGGGCTTCACCAACGGCAACACGTCGTGGACCCAGTCAGAGGTAGTCGATGGTGCAGTCGATGATTTATTTGAGTTCACCCCCCAGATGAACACCGACGAACGGTTCGAGTTCACCGTTGTCGACCCAGTGACATTGACCGGGAGTGCAGCTTTGCGTCTCGAGACCGACCGCCCTGTCGAATACACGGTTTACGTGAGCAACGCTGACGGTTCGGGTGCGTGCCAGGAGAATCCGTTCGGGCCTGTCTCATCGGCGATAAGCGGTACCAGCGACGGTGAGACAATCGTCACCGTCGACCACCTCTGCCGAGGCCTCATCTACAAGGCGGAGGTGTACGTCCGCGACCCAGCGACGGGCGCATCGGCAATTTGGCGTGCTGACGGTCTCCCTACTCGCTGGCCAGGTGGCCGAAGTTTCTTTGTCATCCCCGGGCAGCGCATCGAGAATCTCAACTACACGTGGGAGTTCACCGAAGCACCCGACGAGCTCGACTGGATGACCGTCGCGTTCCAGTCCGGGCGTGAGACCGATCGGTTCGCGAACCGAGCCTTCGACCCCTGCACGCAGACCTCTGATCCGCTGAGCGGTGCCGGCACCGCCGACACGATCTTGGGGACCAACGGCTACTTCCGCTTCGAGTTCAACGGGATGAGTGTGCTGAGATCTGACTCGGGTGCGTGCGGCTACCTATATGGCGACTATTACAGCGACCTCAACTTCACGGTCGATCTCTTCACGCTGATGACCACAGGGGCTGAGTTATATTTATACAGAGTATATAAATTCGTACAGTGTAGGATTGTTAATTATTTTAATGGTCTAACATAGTAATAAAAGCCGAGAACAGATTCACTGCACTGTAGGCTATATATAAACGTCGTTGTCATTATTGCTAGCTTCTCCCATGCGCTACCCGCAGGTACCTGCAACTTCTTCGTTCTCAGCGCTACGAGCTTTATCCAACGCCGTCTCCCCACAGTTGTTCAGTACGGTTATGTCAGCCCAATAGGCCAACAGTTCCTTCACCGTAGTCGTAAAGCCACGCAACGCGGCCCGGTACAGTGGAGTGTCCCCATCGATGGTCTGCACGTTAACCATAGCCCCGTGGTTAATCAAC
>JANOED010000336.1:0-1986 GCA_031413035.1 Leifsonia sp.
GCCAGACGTCGCCGCGGAGTTGCACCCCAAGTGACCCCAAGTGACCCCCGAGCCCGACGCCCTACCTCCGGCCCCTTAGATGAACAGGGTCGTCGTCGACTCAGCCGCCTCGCCCAGGAAGGTCGCGACTCCGCCAAGCTCGACGTCGTCGATCAGGTCAGACGCGGCGATGCCGAGCAGGTCCATCGTCATGGTGCAGCCAATGATGCGTGCTCCGCCCGCCTGCGCTGAGGCGATCAGCTCGGGCAGCGAATGCACTCCGTTCTGCTTCATCACGCCTTTGATCATCGCCGTTCCAGCACCCATCATGTGCATCTGGGAAAGGGTCAGCTTCTCCGCCCCACGCGGCATCATTGCGCCGAACATGGCGTCGAGGGCGCTGCGCTTGCGCTTCGGCGGGTCGGAGCGGCGGAGGGCATTGAGTCCCCAGAAGGTGAAGAACATCGACACCTCCTCGCCCATGGCCAGCGCACCGTTCGCGATGATGAAGGCGGCAATGAGCTTGTCGAGGTCACCGTCGAACACCACGAAAGACAGCTTCGGTGTGGTCGGCGCCAGGGTCGCGACTGCCGAGCCAGCAGCACTTGCAGGGGAACCGCCGCCCTTGCGGATCGTTGCAACATAGCCCGGCCCCTCGGGAACGATGGCGAGCAGCTCGTGACCATTCCGCTTGACCCACGCCGGAGCATCGAGCGCGAAGCCTGGGTCGGAGACGTGAACGACAACCTCGTCGCCTGCATTCAGCGACCTCACCGTGTCGGCAAGCTTCATGATCGGCCCGGGGCAGGCGAGCCCAGAGCAATCCAGGTCGACGGAGACTCCGCTGCCACGGAGTACGACATCCCGCTGAACTGCCGCTGCAATGACGTCCATTCCCTCGGCGTACGGGGTCTCCTCGGGGGTCGGCTCTGCGGTGTCGGGCGCGAGCTCATGCCATGCACGGAAGGTCTCCGAGCCACCGGATAGAGTCGCGACAGCGGTGAAGCCTCGCTGCACCAGCGCGCGGTAGGCGAGGTAGCTACGGAATCCGACTGAGCAGTACAGCCGCAGTGGCTCGTCGCGGTTCCACGGCTCGCAGGCATCCCGAATTGTGGCCAGCGGCACATTCTCCGCGCCGGGCAGATGCCAGACGGAGAACTCCTCGGGGGTGCGTACGTCGATGAGCCGAGCGCCCTCCGTGGCGTGCGGGTAGTCCTGCGCGTACCAGAGCACAAGGTCACCGAGGAGCACGTTGCTGGCGACGAACCCGGCCATGTTCACCGGGTCTTTGGCCGCACCGAACGGCGGTGCGTAGGCCAACTCAAGCTCTTCGAGATCCCACACGGTCAACTCGGCGCGAAGCGCGGTGGCGAAGACGTCGAGGCGCTTGTCGACGCCGTCGAATCCGGCAACCTGCCCGCCCAGGATGCGGCCGGTATCCGGCGCGAAGAGCAGCTTCATGTGCATCATCGCCGTGCCGGGGTAGTAGCCGGCGTGCCCTGATGGATGCACGTGCACGGCCCGGTAAGCGACCCCAGCCGCGAGCAATTGGCGCTCAGTCGCACCTGTGCCGCCCGCGACCATGTCGAAAACCTTGACGACCGACGTGCCCTGCGTGGACTTGTACTCGGTGGTGCGGCCGCAGATGTTCTCGGCGGCGACTCGGGCCTGTCGGTTGGCTGGCCCCGCCAAGGGCGCAACCCACGACCCCGGCAGCACGGTGTTCGGCGTCTCAACAGAGTCACCGGCCGCCCAGATGTTCGGGTCAGATGTGCGCATGTGCGTGTCGACGGCGATACCGCCATGTGCGCCAAGCTCGAGCCCAGCCTGGCCGGCGAGTTCGGTCGACGGCCGAACGCCGGCAGACAGAATCACCAAGTCGGCCCCAAGAACGGTGGAGTTCTTGAGCTCGACGTTCAACCCGCCACCCGCGCGCGGGGTGAGTGCGGCTGCAGCCGTCGAGAGGTGTAGAGCCACGCCACGGCTGCGCAGGTGCCGTTCAACCGG
>JANOED010000337.1:0-2980 GCA_031413035.1 Leifsonia sp.
CAGGCGGGACAGTCGCTGCAAATCGGGCTTGACGCAATGCCCGGGGCGCGCTTCGAGGGCACGGTCCTCGCGATCAATCCCTTGCTCGACCTGGCCGCGCAACGCTTCTGCGCAGCCCTTGCCGACATCCCCGTAACCGGCGACGAAGGCGACCTTGCCGCCGATGAGCACGTCGGTGGCGCGGTTGAGGCCGTCCGGCAGCGAGTGACGGATGCCGTACTTGTTGTCGAACTTGCTCTTGGTGACCGAGTCGTTCACGTTGATTGCCGGGAACAGCAGGTCACCGCTCTTGGCGAACTCGTACAGGCGGTGAACGCCGGTCGTGGTCTCCTCGGTGACGCCCTTGATCTCGGCGGCAATCTGGGTCCACCGGTCGGGGCTGGCGGCGAGCGAGCGGCGAAGGGTGTCGAGTATCACGCCCCACTCGTGGCTTGCGCCCGCTTCGGTGGCGGGGACGGCACCGGCGAGTTCGTACTCGCGGCCCTTGTGCACGAGCAGCGTGGCATCCCCGCCGTCGTCAAGAATCGTGTTGGGGCCGACGACGCCCGAGCCCTCAACGCCTGAGCCATACAGCGCCGGGTCAGACCAGTCGAAGATCTGCTCGGTGCACCACCAATACTCCTCGAGGGTCTCACCCTTCCAGGCGAAGACGGGAACGCCGGCGGGGGCGTCGGGGGTGCCGGTCGGGCCGACGGCGATGGCGGCGGCCGCGTCATCCTGTGTGGAGAAGATGTTGCAGCTGGCCCAGCGCACCTGGGCACCGAGCGCAGTGAGCGTCTCGATGAGTACGGCGGTCTGGATGGTCATGTGCAGCGAGCCAGCGATGCGAGCGCCGGTGAGCGGCTTGGATGCGCCAAACTCCCCGCGCAGGGCCATGAGCCCGGGCATCTCGTTCTCGGCGAGGCGAATCTGGTGGCGGCCCGCCTCGGCGAGCGAAAGGTCAGCGACCTTGAAAGGCAGGGCGGTGGTTGTTGGTGCAGAAGTCATGGATCTATTCTCGCAGACGCTCAGCCCACCAATGTCACGCCTGCGATGTCGGCTGCGGCGGCCAGTTTCTGGTCGTAGGTCGCGAGTGCCGAGCTGGTAGTGATCGCGGCGTGTAGCGCGACTGCGTCGGGCATCCGCACTCGGTATTGACTGCGAATCCGGGCGAGTTCGAGAGCGTCAGCATCAGCGATCGAGATGATTCGCACCCCGATCACGCTCAGTGCTGCGGCCGCGGCATCTTGCTGCCCTGCGCGACTCGGATGAACGAGCGCCTCGGCCACGGTCAGCACACTGCAGCCGAAACCGCCGCGCCAGTGCGAGTCGAGCAGGTCGAGTGTTCGGTGGTGGTGTGTATCGGTTGAGTCGAGGAAGGAGATGATTACGTTGGCGTCGAGGATGATCACTCGGGCCATTCCGCCTTGAGTGCGGATGCCGCGTCCCTCGGGTACGCGCCCGTGGCTGCCCCTGCCGCCTCGCGAACGCGGGAGCGCGGATTCGCCGCAGCAGCGATGCCCTCCTCGATCAGTCTTCGGAGCAACGCAGCTCGGTCGTCGCGCAGCTCCGGCCAGACCCGGGCCGCATCGTCGATGGCCGCAGCAACCGCGTCGGTCTCTGTGATGCTGTGTCGGGGGCGGGTGGTGGGCATAGTCAAGTGTAGCACTTGGCGTCCGGTGCAGCACTACACTTCACTTCACTAGCGACTCCCGGCGATCAGTCGCGCGACTGCTGTCGATTTCGGTCGGGCGGGTGTGGGTGTTTGGTTCGGGTCGACGTCGGGAGGGGGGATGAACACGGTGACACCGTTGCTGCGGTGGATTTCCCAGCCGTTGTTGTGCACAAGCATGTGGTGGTGTCGGCAGAGCAGCAGTCCTCGGTCGAGGTTGGTTTTGCCGTGATCTCGTGCCCAATGGTCAATGTGGTGGGCTTCGCACCAGGACGGTGGTCGGTCGCAGTCGCCAAAGGTGCATCCCCCGTCACGGGCGGCGAGATCGAGTTTCTGTGGGCCGCTGTAGAGACGTTGTTCGTGGCCGTGGTTGATGACGTCACCGTTGTTGTCGAACAGAATCGGCACGATTCCGGTTGTGCAGGCGTACCGTTCGACAGTCGCAATGGAGACTCGTTCGGTTTGGCCTTCGATGAACCCGACACCGGAACGGGCAGTCAGGTCAGCCTCGGTGACGAGCAGCTTGATTGCGGGACGCTTCGCGCCCAACACCACCTTCGCGTCAGCCGCAGTACCGATACGAATCAGTTCAACGAACGCGTCGAGCGCGAGCTGTTCGGTAGTGCGCTCATCCGTGACAACCTGCTCCGCCCGGGCGGCCAACTCAGCATCGACGAACCGAGGTCCACCACGCCGGGGTGAGGTGACTGCGTCGAAGCTGGCGGTGACGATCGCCGCCGATTCCGGGTCGAGGAGGCCGGACAGCCGTGTCATCCCGTCAGCCTGGCGGTAGAGGTGCAGGTACCGCTTCGACCGCAGATACTCCTCACGCTCAGCAATGCGGTCAAGGTCAAGTTCGAGGCGCAGATCGCGGGCGCGCGCCGCCAACCGCTCTACGGTCAGAGTTTTCGCCTCAACCACCAGGGTCGCGACCGCCAGCGCGAGGGCCCCGGCGGTGACTTCAGCATCAGGGGTGCCGAGGCCCGCACGAATGGCATCAGCAGCCTCCAACGTCAAGGAACCCGCAGCAACCGCCGTGCCGACCTCCCGCAGCCACGGGCGCGAATCAGGTTCCTCACCGGCTTCACGGTGCGATCCCATCAACCCGCCAACCCGCACGAGAGTCGACGCCTCCCGCGACGTCGACCCGGTCAGCTGCTGCACCAACCGTTCCCCTGTGCGCGCGCCGAGCCGTTGCGCGAGACCGCTGTGGCCGAGTTCGGGACGAGAGCGGTGCTGGATCTCGGCGGCGAGGGCGGCAGCCGTGGCATCCACCCGGCGACGAATCTCCGACACCGTCTGCTGCGCCACAAGCAACGCCGCATCATC
>JANOED010000338.1:0-1528 GCA_031413035.1 Leifsonia sp.
CATCGAGCAGTTGACGATTCTGGAGGCAGAGAGCGATCGGATCCGCACCGCCGTGTATTCACGCGCGGTTGAGAAACTGACCGACCAAAGCAGGTTCCTGAGAGAGAAGTTCGGAAAGTCCGAACTAGACCTCGAGTGACCCAAGACGATCAGAAGCGGGGCATGGATAAACTCGCCGTCATGGTGAACGTGCAACCCGCAACCCGAGTCTCCCTGCCCCTCGCCGAGCACGGCGAAGGTCCGGTGTGGATGCCGCAGACTCGGCAACTGAAGTTCGTCGACATGCTTGCGGGCGACATCCTGACCATCGATTCGGCGGGCTCGCTCGTCGGGCGCCGAAACGTCGGGCCGGTTGCCGCAGCCTTCAGGCCGCGGGTCGATGGCGGACTCGTCGTCGCGGTCGAGCGCGGCTTCGCGCTGCTCTCAGCCGACGACGAACTGACGGTGCTGCCCGAGTTGTGGAGCGACCCGACCGTGCGCATGAACGACGGCGCGTGCGACACGCAGGGTCGGTTCTTGTGCGGCTCCATGGAATACGATGCTGCCGCCGGCCGCGGCTCACTTCACCGACTCGAGTTCGACGGCACGAAAACGATCGTGCTCGGCGGGGTCACGATCTCGAACGGGCTCGCGTTCAGTGCCGACGGCACGACCGCGGTCTACATCGACTCAGCAACGCAGGAGGTGCGCCGGTACCGGCTGCCCGACGACGACGGGCCGTGGAGGGAGTACGACGTAGTCGTAGCGGTCGACCCCGCCCTCGGCATACCTGACGGGCTGTGTGTCGACCGCGAAGACGGCATCTGGGTGGCACTCTGGGAGGGCTCGGCCGTGCACCGCTACAGCGCGGACGGCATCCTCACCGACATCGTCACCCTGCCGGTGAGCCTCGTCACGGCCTGCGCGCTTGGCGGCGAAGACGGCCGAACCCTCTGGATCACGACCTCGGCGCTTGAAGTCGAGCGCAGTGTCGAACCGGATGCCGGCGCCGTCTTCACGGCGCGCGTTGCCGTCGCCGGCGACCCGGTGCTGCCCGCGCGGCACTGAGCCTCGCGCTCAACTCGCCGAGTCGACAATGCCCACGAACCGCGACCCGATGCCGTCGATCTCTTCGCGGTAGAGGCCGTCGGCGGGTTCTGGCAAGTCGAGCGGGGAATGGTCCGCGCAGCTCAGGTAGGTGAATTCGGGCCACCACTTCTTCGGTCGAGCCCGCTCCTTCGCTCCGCACACGTCGCAGCGTAGCTCGACCCACACCGGCTTCGCGCCCGTGCGGTTCGCCCTCGATTGCGCGAGCCAGGCCGGTGGGTTTGCGTCGATCGCGGCGAGCTCCTGCTCGGTCATGCGCGTCGGGATGCCGTGCCGCTGAGCCATCTCGAGCGGAATGTCGAGGCGCTGCGCGGCTTCGCGGCGGGAAATGCTGCTCATCGGGGAAGGCGAACTAGGAGTGGAGCCGAACCTAGTCGGCGCCGCCCGAGCTGAGGTACCTTGCCACCGCCGGGGTGACGTAGGGCGCGACATCCCCACCCAG
>JANOED010000339.1:0-4039 GCA_031413035.1 Leifsonia sp.
CCGAACCCGTTCCCGACGATGTCGATCCGAGACAACGTGCTCGCGGGTGTCAAGCTCAACAACACCCGCATGTCAAAGAGCGACCAAGATTCTCTCGTGGAGGAGAGTTTGAAGGGCGCTAACCTCTGGAACGAGGTCAAGGATCGCCTCGCGCTACCGGGATCTGGCCTTTCTGGAGGCCAGCAGCAGCGCCTCTGTATTGCGCGCGCGATCGCGGTCGAACCCGAGGTAATCCTCATGGACGAGCCGTGCTCGGCACTCGATCCGATCTCGACTCTTGCCATTGAGGACCTCATCGAGGAACTCAAGAAGGAATACACGATCGTAATCGTGACCCACAACATGCAACAGGCATCCCGGGTCTCGGACCGCACGGCCTTCTTCAATATCGCAGGAACCGGTAAGCCCGGCAAACTCATCGAGTACGACGACACATCCACGATCTTCTCCAAGCCCAGCGTGCAGGCCACCGAAGACTACGTGTCGGGCAAGTTCGGATGATTCCCGCTGAGCTGTCTGTTCCCGAGTAACCGGTCGTGACCACGTTGCGTCGCGTGGTGACCGTATCGACGCCTACCAATTGGGCGGCGGATGACGTCACCGCAGAATTGGCAGAGCAAGGCATTGCGCTGACCTCCTGCTCGGACGGCACGTCAATTCTCGTGTCGATCGGCCACAGCACTCCGCACCTGGTCATTATTCCGACGGACGTTGCAGACATTGACCCGTTGACGATCATCGACGCGCTCGCGCACCGGAACATTCCTGTTCTTGTCGCTCTTGCCGACGGCGACGCTGCGCCGGCGATCGCTGTCGAGGCCCTTGACCGGGGAGCTGCGGGAATCATCGGGCTGCCACTCAGCAGCTCCGATCTCGCGAACGCTCTGCGACGGTTTGCCCAAGACACTCCTGAGCAGCTGATCGTCGGTGACCTGGTGATGGACCTGGATGCTCACCGCGTAACCGTTCGCGGTTCTGAGGTGCACCTGAGTACACGCGAGTTCGCGCTGCTTCGGCGGCTGCTGGAGAGCCCGCGGCACCTGGTGAGCCTCGACGAGTTGGAGCGGCTGGCGGCATCCGATTCGGCATCGTCGCTGACGGCGGCTCGGGTCATGGTTGCGCGCATTCGGCGCAAGCTCGAGGCTGGTGTCGGCGCGGGCGACCGGCTGGTCGAGACCGTGCGCGGTGTTGGGTACCGCATCGCCGAGGATCGTTAAGCGCGCTAGGTCGGCCGTCGTTACGCTGCCACGAGCTCTCGCTCGAGACGCGCGTAGCTGGTCTCCATACCGTCGGTCATGCCGGTTGCGAGGATCATGTCGCGCTGCTCAACGTTGGCGTACGTCACATAGAGAGTCAGAAGGGTAACCCCGTCGACCTCGACGAAAGAGAGATCATTGACCGTGCCCGGGAAGTCGGTGCCACTCATGCGCTCGGTCGAGACCGTTCGACGCTCCGGCTCGAAAACTAGGGTTTCGCCCTCAAAGCCGAATGCCTCGCCGGGCTTGCCTTCCTCGGGTGCCCAGGCGTATCGATAGGCGCCGCCCGGTGTGGGGTCAAGCTCGCACACGGTGATGACCCAGCCGTCGCGCCCGAGCAGCCAGCGCTTCATGAGTTCTGGCTCGGTGTGGGCGCGCCAGATGAGGTGGCGGGGTGCTTCAAAAGCCCGCGTGATCTTGACGTGGGTGTCATCCATGATCTCGGTCTGCGTGCCCTTGCCGAGGGCGTACTCGCGCAGATCGGCGAGCACCGTATCCAGTTGAGCGAAGCCCAGCCGAATGCCCTCGACCATGCCCATCGCGACAGACTGCTCGAGAGCCTCGACCGATTCGAAGCGCGACGTGTTTGTCACGCGGGAACCGGAGTCCGTCGACTCGAACACAAGAGTCATCGAGATCGTGGGCATCTCATCGTTAGGCTCGCCGCTGTCGTTAGCAAAGCGGTCGGACACGACGATCGTCTTCGGCTCGTTCACCTCGAGCACATCCCAGAGCGCGTGATATTTCTCCCCCTCGGGGCTCGTCATGAAGTAGCTCACCCGCCCACCGGGTTGCAGTGCGAAATCGGTGAACGTCGTGGGGTACCCGGGCGGCCCCCAGAAGCGCTCGAGTTGACGTGGATCGGCGAACGCCGTCCAGAGCCGCTCGACGGGCACGGGAAAGTCGGCCACGAGTGTCAGGGTGAGCGCTTTGGGATCGGTGATGACGGATGTCACGGGCATGGGATCTCCTTTGTTCCTGTTCTGGTCAGCTGGGGTCGTCGGCGAGAAGAGCGTCGAGCCTGTCGATGCGCGAGCGCCAGAGGGCCGCGTATGAGTCGAGCAGGGTTCGAGCGCGGGCAAGGGTTGCCGGGTCGCCGCGCACGAAGCGCTCGCGCCCTCGGGGTTCTTTGGTCACTAGGCCAGCCCCTTCCAGCACGGCGACGTGCTTCTGAACTGCCGCGAACGACATGGCATAGGTGTCGGCGAGTTGGCTCACCGATGCCTCCCCTACGAGCGTTCGCCGCAGGATGTCGCGGCGTGTCGCATCGGCGAGCGCATGGAAGATGCGGTCAACCTCGGCGTCACTGAGTTCTATTTGTACAACCATTTGGTTGTACATTACGTCCACAGAACGGCGGTGTCAACACAGCTACAGCTATGCGCTCGTGATCACCACTACGGGGTCGGTCGTCGGCGCCTCGGAACCACCGCGCGGCTCTACGGTCACGCCCACAGTGTCGCCTCTGGCCAGGGCTCCGTCGAGTACCCGCAGTGTGCTGCCCGCAGTGTTCACCGTGAACGTGCCCGCCGAACGGGCGCCGGCCTCGTTGATGTACCAGAGCTGGTACACCTCGCTCGCGGTCAGGGGCTCGAGGCCGTCGACGATCAGCGCGGAACTCGCAAGCTCAGCCGACCACACCAGAGTTGCAGTACCACCACCGTCGAGCTCAACTGCGGCGCGCTGAGAGTCGTCCGCGGCTTCGATTGCGGCGAGTTGGTCGGCCTGCGCAGCCAGGTAGTTGTTCGTGAGGATGGTCGTTGACACCAAACCACCGCCCACGATCAGGGCGACGGATGCCGCGGCAGCAGCCAAGGCCACAACCGGACGAGTAAACCAGCGAGCCCGAGCCCGGGCCTCAGCCGCGCCCCCGAAGGAGTACTCGGCGGGCACCTGAGGCGTCGTGGCGAGCTGCGCCATGATGCTCGACTTGAGCGCGGCAGGCGGTGCCACGGGAGTGACCGCGAGACCGAGGAGCACTGCGGTATCGGTGAGCTCGGTGACCTCGGCGCGAGACTCCTCAGAGCCGACGAGGTGGGCCTCGAGTTGGGCGCGCTCGTCGGCGTTGAGGGCGTCGAGCGCGTAGAGGGCGTCGAGCGCGTAGAGGCCCGAAAGGTTGGCCGCGTCATCCGCTGGACTGGTCGTCATGATGTCACCCCCAACTCATCGCGTAGACGGATCATGCCATCTCGCACTCGGGTCTTTACGGTGCCGATCGGCACACTCAGCAACTCGGCCACTTCACTGTGGCTGTAGCCACCGTAGTACGCGAGGGAGACGGCTTGGCGTTGCAGTTCAGTCAAACGGCTCATGGCCTTCGTCACCCTCTTATGCTCGATGCTGACTTCTACGGTCTCGGCCACGTTGTCGTAGTCGGGAGCGAAATCACGGATGCCGATCTTTACATCGCGGTCCCGTGACGATTGCGAGGCCCTCACCCGGTCGACCGCACGGCGGTGGGCCATCGTGAGAATCCACGTTGTCGCTCCCCCTTTGTTCGGATCGAAGCGGGGAGCGGATTGCCAGATCTCCAGGAAGATCTCTTGGGTGACCTCCTCGGACTGCGCCTGATCGCGGAGCACTCGCTTGACGAGGCCGAACACGCGCGGGGAGATCTGGTCATACAACTCGCTGAATGCCCGCTGGTCGCCGGTAGCTACCCGTTCGAGCAGGTCTTGCTGACTCGCAACGGTGCTGACGTCGTTCTCGCGGGCCACGGTTTCCAGCATGTCACGTCCTGGTCTGTTCACGGGGGGGTTGACGGGTGGTGGGGCCGACGGTAT
>JANOED010000340.1:0-2941 GCA_031413035.1 Leifsonia sp.
CGTAGCCGAGATTGACGAGAGTCCAAGCATCCTTGACGTAGAAGGTCTCGTCGAATACCAACTCTCGCGGGTGCGCGAGGCCCCACACCCGGGTGAAGGTCGCGATCGCGACGACAACGGCAGGGGCCAGCCAACGCAGCAGTCGACGGGTTCGCGGGTCTCGGGATGCCCACCACTCGTCGAGACGAGAGCCTTGTGGTTCGTCAACGTTCGGCGCCGGGGTGTGCGCCGCAAGAACGCTGTCGAAGTCTCCCGATGTGCTGCTGCTCACAGCCCAATGCTAAAGACTTTCGACGCGATCCAAGATCACCGGGTCGTCGTCCGGGCTGTCGAAGCTGACCGGGTCATCGCCCTTCATCGTGCGGTTTCCGCTGAAGTGGAAGAAAGCCCAGAGCGCCAGTGTGACCACTGCGAAACCGACAAGTACGAGGGTCCATGAAACCCAATCCCTCACCTCCGAGTTGCCGGAGGCGGTCGGGAGCACGAGCAGGCAGAACAGCGTGGCGACTGTTGCGAACGTGATCAACCACAGCCGCTTGGAGTGCTGGAACAGATTGCGGCCCTCGAGGAAGCCGAGGGGCAAAAGGGCGACGGTTGCGGCGGTGAGGCCTTCGACCGTGGTTGCGGCAAGAGCGTCAATGACGAGCAGATCAACGAAGCCGGGCTGGGGGCTGAGCATCGCGGTCGCCACAGAGAAGCCGAGCCAGGCCACAACGGAGAGCGCGACCAAGATGCCCAGATGGGTAACGGTGGCGCGAGAACGGTAAGGCTCCTTAGTCGACACTGCGATTTCGAGGCCAATCACGAGACCCACCAGGAAGCCGGGGGAGAAGTCGAGCGCTCGCGCGACGATGACCCCGAGCGCGGCGAAGATGAGCGCGGCCGGTTGAAGTTGGATGCTCGCCTCAACGCCCCACGCCCGCTTGATCACCCGAGAGCTGATCCACGATGACACGTAGCTCACCACGAATAGACCGATTGCCAGCGACAGCACGAGTCGAAGTGAGACTGGGTCGAACCCGAATCGAGGATCGACGAATCCAAAGATCACGCTCGTGATCAAAACAATCACCGCCGCGGCGAGTGCCGGGGTGCGAGTAACCCTAATGAACCATGCAGTCCCACGGTTGATTGCCGACTCAACCGCGGCGAAGGCGCGGCCGAGTCGCTGCGAGTTTGACGACAGGGTCGAGTTGAGCAACTCGGCGGGGAACGCGACCAGGAACAGCAGCGCGAGTCCGAGTCCGGCAGCGCCGACCAGCGTGATGGGGTTTGCGAAGACATCGCGCCAGGTTGCGAGCGACTCGGTGAGTGATGAGACGGCGGCGGGGTTGCTGCGATCCGTGAGGTCGGCAGTACTACCACCGGTGGTGGTCAAATCATTCGTCCCGGTTCCGGCCCCGACCTTGGGCTCTTGCGGCGGCGCGACCGCCTTCTCGGGTGTCAGCGGCACGATCGCCACCGGCCGGGAAACCACCGAGGGAACACCGCCAACCGGGGTAAGAGTCGCCACGAGTGTGTGGTTTCCAGACTCCATGTCGATCGGAATCGTGATCGACAGGCTGAAAGATCCATCGGGCTTCACGACGGTGGATCCGAGATCGCGGGGAGTCGACTGGATCTCGATGTCGATGGTCGCGCCGGGTGGGAGGCCGTCGCTACCGATGACGATCGTTTCGCCCGGAACGAGCTGCACCTTGTCTAGCCCCTTGAGAGTCCAGGGGATGGGTGTCGCCGTCGGAGTCGACGTAGGCGTCGCGCCCGGGGCCACCGCGACAACGACCGCGAGCTCGCCGGTGAAGGCAGAGATGCCTTGATATGAGCCGAAGGGACCACCGCCGCCCGGATTAGCTACAAAACCTTGGGAGAGCTGGGTAGCTCGCCAGTTCGTGGTTCCCAAGCCGGGGCTATAGGTGCATGACCATGAGCCCCCGGCGTTCACCTGGGCAAGGCAGCGGATCACGTTGCCGGAGTCATGCACGCGGACGAGGAATCCCGGGGTCCCGGACCCGCTGAAGGTCACACTCCGATTTGCGTTGACGTTGGCTGAGAGTGTCGGTGCCGCGGGGATAAGTACATAGTCGTCTTGGTAGTCGCCGGTGAGAAAATCGTCGATGTCCGCGTCGTACAGAACTTGGTTAGTGAAGAAGTTCCAAATGCCGGGCGCAAGGTTGAAAGTGCACGACTCCATCTGAGAGATGTGCGGCACGTACAGGCCCTCGTCATCGAGTAGCGTCGGGCAGCCGTAGGTGAGATCCCAGTCGTAGCCTTCGCCGTTGTCACTGGTCTCGTAGACCCCGATCGCAACTTGCGAGAGCGGGCCGCCGGTCGCAGTGGCGGTCACCGAACCCGGGCCGATCCCGTAGCTGACGTCGGGAACGCCCGGCGGCACAGCGGGCAACGCGGTGACGCTCACGCTTTCTGAGAAGTCTGAGATGCCGTTGTGGTAGCCCTGCTGGATACCGGGGATCGCGGGGTCATCGGCGAACCCAAAGGAGGTTGTGTGGGCTTCAACGGTGTAGTCCCCAGCGACCATGCTGGCGCCGCAGGCCCACTCGCCGGTGATCGAGTCGACCGCGGCAAAGCAGAGCGCGTTGAGGCCATCGAAGACGGTGACTTGGTCGATGTCATGAACCGTGGTCGCGAGGTCGACGGGGTCGACGGTTCCGGAGAACAGCGCGCCGCCGGGAACTCCTGTCGCGTTGAGTGTCGGCTCTGACGGGACTCGGATCAGGTCGGCACGGTCTGAAGACTGGACGTCGTTGATGTACTGCACGCTGGCGAACTGATGAATACCCGAGGGGAGCGGGAAGACGCACGAAGTGAGGGCGCAACTGTCGTCAATGCCGGATGCCCAATCCCAGTCGACGGTTACTGACGTGCTCGTTCCGACTACCCCGCTCAGATCGAACTGTGCGCTGCCAGGGCTAGGGGAGACCGT
>JANOED010000341.1:0-3295 GCA_031413035.1 Leifsonia sp.
GAGCGAACAAGCGCTGACGAGTCGAGGTAAGCGATCACGGCCAGCGGTCCTTGCCCCGCTGCCAGGCGATGAGGTCGTCAAGCTCGTCACGCTCCGGTTCGCTCTTGCGAAGCGCCTCGAGATCTGCGAGCAACTGAGGCGAGGGTGGCGGCGGTAGCTTGCCTGTCCCGCGGATCTCTCCGATCTCCATGAGTTTGAGACGAAGACGATCGGTGCGGGTGAGATTGGCAGGGTCGATTCCGAGGCCGAGGATGTCGGTGGCGAGGGCATTGACTGATGTTCCCTTCGCCCGTGCCTGGGCTGCTAAGCGCGCGTGCAACTCGTCGGGGACGCGGAGGAGCAGCTGTTTCATCTCTCGATGATATCACTCCTGCCAAAGTGATATCACTTTGCGGTACGGTTGCCCGGCCGTGCCGTACTCGAGCGCACGATCAGCTCGTAGGGCAGCGGCGTGTTCGTGAGCGCGAGGTCGCGGTGGCCCGGGTGCAGCTGGTCCATCACGATGTCGACAGCCATGCGACCCTGAAGCGCGGGGAACTGCGCAATCGTCGAGAGGCCAAAGAACTCACTGAGTTCGTGGTCGTCGACACCGATCACCGAGATGTCTTCGGGAACGGTGAGTCCGAGATCGCGGGCAGCCAGAATGGTCCCGATCGCCATCTCATCGGATGCCACGAACACTGCCGTCGGTCGCGACCGCGGGTCACCCAGCAACTGCTTGGCTGCCGCGTAGCCACCCTGAATCGTGAAGTCGGCCGCTTGGAACAGGGAGTTGTCAACGGGAATGCCCGCCGCCGCGAGCGCCTGCTCGTAGCCGACCCGTCGCTTAGTAGGCACGTGAAAGTCCATCTCCGAGGCGAGGTTGCCGCCGATGTGAGCAATGACACGATGCCCGAGCGAGAGCAAATGCTCGGTCGCGAGCCGGGCGACGTCGATGTCGTCGATGCTGATGGTGCGCACGCCCTCGATGGATCCGCCGATCCCGACGATGGGTTTGACGAGATCGTGCAGCCTGCCCACCTCGCTCTCGGTGAGTTCGAGGGCGATGGCGATGACGGCATCCACTCGCTTGCGCAGCAGAAAGTGCTCGAACACGCTCGTGCGCTCGTCGCCGCCCCCGCTCAGGTTGTAGAGGGTGAGGTCGTAGCCGTGGCCGAGAAGGGCGCTCTCTGCGCCCTCGATGACCGCCCCGAAATACCAACGGTTGAGGGTCGGGATGACCACGCCCACGTTCTTCATGCGCCCGGTCGCCAGGCTCGACGCGTTCGACGACACCACGTACTCGAGCTCGAGCGCGGCCGCGAGCACCCGTTCTTTGGTCTCCAGCGCGACGTGGCCGTTGCCGCTCAGAGCGCGCGAGACGGTCGCGGTGGATACCCCCGCGAGGCGCGCGACCTCATTGATTCCCGGCATCGACACCCTTCCTTGGGTCTCACCGATCCTATCCGCGGGGTCGGCTGGTCACACATCGGCCGTCGACCTTGTATTCTTGATCAGCGCGTTCGGACAGATGACTACATGTGGTCGAAGGCGCCCTGGCAAGTTACCCAAGCGGCCAAAGGGATCTGACTGTAAATCAGACGTTTTCAACTTCGGGGGTTCGAATCCCTCACTTGCCACGCAAGAATGCCCCGCCTCGTGCGGGGCTTTTTTGCGTGATATGCGATGCGGATGAGGACCCCCGAAGGGTGGGCCCCCGCTGCGCAGTCCGTCGTGTCGCGTAGCGACAGGGCGGCGGCACAGTAGGGGAGTCGAATCCCTCACTTGCCACGCAAGAATGCCCCGCCTCGTGCGGGGCTTCTTTGCGACGTGAGCGGTAGAGCTAAGGTGAACCCGTGACGCCGAGTCAACGCGTGCCCAAGGCCGAGTACGAGCGTGAACTCGAACGCCTTCAGGTCGAGTTGGTCACGATGCAGCGTTGGATCGTGGAATCCGGGGCCCGCGTGCTCGTGATCTTCGAGGGACGTGACGCGGCTGGAAAGGGCGGCGCCATCAAGAGGGTGGCGCAGTACTTGAACCCACGTGCCGCGCGGGTTGTCGCGTTGCCGCAACCCAACGAACGGGACAAGGGCCAGTGGTACTTCCAGCGCTACATCGAGCATCTTCCGGCCGCGGGGGAGATCGTGCTCATGGATCGCTCCTGGTACAACCGCGCGGGAGTCGAGCGGGTCTTGGGCTACTGCACCGACGAACAGTACGAGCGCTTTCTTCAGCAGGTGCCAGTGCTCGAGAGGATGCTCGTCGACGACGGCATCGTGCTGATCAAGTATTGGTTCTCGGTGTCAGACAAGCAGCAGCAGCGGCGCTTCAAGTCGAGGCTGAATGACCCGATGCGTCGGTGGAAACTCTCGGAGACCGACCTGCTCTCGATCACGCGGTGGGAAGACTACTCACGCGCGAAAGACTCGATGTTCGAGGCGACTGACTCAGAGCATGCGCCGTGGTGGACGATCGACAGCGACGACAAGCGGGCCGCCCGCCTCAACGTGATGAGCCACATCATTTCCCAGATCAGGTACGAGGCGACCGAGCCCGTGCGAGTCAAGATTCCGAAGCGGCCCACCGCCCATGACTACGAACGCCCCCCGCACCACACCCAGCGTTTCGTGCCAGACGTCGCCGCGGAGTTGCACCCCAAGTGACCCCCGAGCCCGACGCCCTACCTCCGGCCCCTTAGATGAACAGGGTCGTCGTCGACTCAGCCGCCTCGCCCAGGAAGGTCGCGACGCCACCGAGTTCAACGTTGTCGATGAGGTCAGACGCGGCGATGCCGAGCAGGTCCATCGTCATGGTGCAGCCAATGATGCGCGCTCCGCCCGCCTGCGCTGAGGCGATCAGCTCGGGCAGCGAATGCACTCCGTTCTGCTTCATCACGCCCTTGATCATCGCCGTACCGGCGCCCATCATGTGCATCTGGGAAAGGGTCAGCTTCTCCGCTCCGCGCGGCATCATTGCGCCGAACATCGCATCGAGCGCGCTGCGCTTGCGCTTCGGCGGGTCAGAGCGACGGAGGGCGTTGAGGCCCCAGAAGGTGAAGAACATCGACACCTCCTCACCCATGGCCAAGGCACCGTTCGCGATGATGAAGGCGGCAATCAGCTTGTCCAAGTCGCCGTCGAACACCACGAACGACAGCTTCGGGGTGGTCGGGGTCAGGGTTGAAACCGCGGAGCCGACGAGGCTCGCAGGGGAACCGCCGCCCTTGCGGATCGTTGCAACATAGCCCGGCCCCTCGGGACCGATGGCGAGCAGCTCGTGACCATTCCGCTTGACCCACGCCGGAGCATCCAGCGCG
>JANOED010000342.1:0-2172 GCA_031413035.1 Leifsonia sp.
GGTGGGCTCGTTGCTGCCGACCGCTCCCCCAGCGGCCGAGCGGTTTCCCTGGCTTGACAGCGTTGCTGCGGCGGTGGCCGCTGGCACGCTCAGTTTGGAGGGAGCCGAGGCGATCCGAGCCGGACTCGGCACGCCTACAGAAGAGGTCCCGTCCGATGCACTGGCTCTGGCTGCCTCGGGGCTGGTCTCGCTCGCGCCGACCCTGACTGTCGAGTCGCTCGCCGTTCGCGCTCGCGAGGAGCGCCTGGCGCTCGACCTCGCCCTCGTCGTCGAGAGGGAGGCCGCTCTGCGCGCCCGACGGTCCTTGACCCTCTACCGCCAGGCTGACGGGATGACACGGCTCGTCGCCCTCCTCGACCCCGAGTCAGCGGCGATCATCACGTCGATCTACGACGGCATCACGTCGCCCCGCCGTGGCGGCCCCCGTTTCGTCGACCCGGACGAAGCCGCGCGCGCCGACCTCACGCAAGACCCCCGCACCACCGAGATGATCGCGCTCGACGACTTCGTTCAACTCATGCAGCTCGGCGCCCTCACAGATCCGAACTCACTCGTCGGCTCCCGCGGCCCCGCGGTGCAGGTACTCGTCACTGACACCGATCTCCGCGCTCGCGCCGGACTCGGATTCATCGAAGGCCAGACCGAACAGGTCAGCATCGCGACCGTCGAGCGGCACATCTGCGAAGCAGGAACCGTGCCCGTGCACTTCGACACCGACGGCCAGGTCGTAAATCTAGGTCGCGAACAGCGCCTCTTCAGTGGCCGCCAGCGAAAAGGGCTAGCCGCCCGAGACGGCGGATGCCGCTTCGGCAACTGCGAGAGACCTCCGAGCTGGTGCGAGGCCCATCACATTGATCACTGGAAACGTGACGGCGGCAAGACCGACATTGAGGCCGGCATCCTGCTCTGCAAACACCATCACATGCTGTTGCACAACAACGGGTGGGAGATAGAGCGGGGCGCGCCCGGCAACTCGGGCAGGTACTGGTTAGTGCCGCCACCTGATGTTGATCCAGAGCAGAAGCGCATCGTCATGCCCGTGAAGAGTGCGGCCGCGCGCCGACTGATGCGGCAGTGAGCTGGGGATCGACCGGTGCATCCTGATCAACAGAGCCCGGCTCGAGGGGAACGTTGGCGTCAGCAGTGCGCTCCATTCGAACAAGAGCAATTCCGCCGAGAATCAGAACACCACCGAACCCTTGCAGCGCAGTGATTGCCTCACCGAGTACGAGCCACGCAATCACCGCCGCAAACACCACTTCGAGCAGCCCGACGAACGACATCAGCCGAGACCCGAGCGCCTCGGATGCCGCAATACTCGCCACATACGCGAACGCGGTGCCCACCAGGGCAACCAGACCGAGCGGAGCCCACCACGGCACCAGGATTGAGCCGGCCGCGGCACCAGACACGACGCCAGACACCGTGTCGGCGGTAGCGCCGAGGAGCACCGGCCCGAAATCCACAGTGAAGGGCACCACCCCGAGCAGCCCGACCAGGCCGAGCGCAACCGACCCCAACACCAGACCGGATGCGGCGAGTGCTACCGGCGGCAGGCCATCACTCGGGCGCGCGGCGATGAGGTAGTACCCCGCAACACCCACCATGGCGATCAGCGCGAAGACGACACCGAGCCCATCAAGCCCACCGGCACCGCCAGCCGGCACCAACGCCCCCGGACCGATGACCAGCACAAGTCCACCGAGCGCGACAACCGAGCCGATCAGCACCACAGCGCGCGGCACCCGCCGAGTGCGCACCCAAACCAGCGCGACCAGCAAGAGCGGTGCCAGATACTCAATCAGCAGAGCAGTGCTTACCGGAATCCGTGAGAGCGCCGCGAAGTACGCAAGCTGGGTACCCGCGACTCCGATCAGAGCCATCCCCAGCACCCGCCAGCGAGCACGCCACAGAGCCGACCAACGTCCGCGCATTGCGACAACAGCGAACGGCACGAGCGCGAGACCCGCGATACCCGCACGCACGGTTACAGCGGCAGCTGGCGACCATCCACCCTCCAGAAGTGGCTTGATCAACGCCCCCGAGGTGGCGAACGTGAGCGATGCGAGAAGCCCCAAAACGAGACCTCGAGAAGTTGAGATGTGGCTGCTCACACTGCCGACAGTAGACTCGTCATGAATAAGGAGTCAAATTGCATTTTGCCCCTGACAC
>JANOED010000343.1:0-1978 GCA_031413035.1 Leifsonia sp.
ACCTGGGAGAGCACGATCCCGGCGTTGAACTCGGGATGATACTGCCGTACCAAAACAGGCCAGCTCGCCCAGTCTGCGCGATACTGACCGATCTCGTAGGGCACGGGCGCACCCTTGGACCACTGGCGCCTGGCCCACCACGCCTCCACCCGCTCCGGCATGACAGTGATGCTAGGCCGCACCGCTGACGTTGAGACCTACCCGGTGACGGTCCCCAAGAACTCGACCATCGACGTCAGCGCATTCTGCGCATCATCGCCGTCGAGGTGAAACTGATACTCGTGCGGCAGTGCTGGCACGTGGTCATCCGGGTAGAAGACCGTGGTCACGTCGACGCCGAGGCCTGTGAGCCTCTCGGCTAGGGGCTGAGACTGGGTCGCGGTGAGCGGGTCACCGTTGCCCCCGGTGATCCATGTCGTCGGAAAGTCAGCAGTGACATCGTCGAGTGTCGACATCAGTTCCCCGCCCGGGGTGTTCGACCAGTCCTTAGTGCCGAGGTATGCCCAGAGGGAAACCCGGAAGCCCCAGCCGCCCAGTCCGGGCGCATCGGGGATGCCCTTCACATCGAAGATTCCGCAGGTGAGGATCACCGCGCGCAACTGCTCCGGGCTTAGCGCGGGCACTAGCCCGACCTTCTCAGCGTAGGTAGGACTGGTCACCATCGTCGCGAGCTGGCTGGTGTACTGCGATCCCGCCGAATCCCCCGCGATCACGATGCGGTCGGGGTCGATGCGATACTCGTCGGCATTTGCGACGAGAAAGGCAAGTGCCTCGTTGAGCTGAGTGAGTGCGACCGGGTAGCTGGCCTCGGGAGCGACCGTGTAGTTCAACGCCACCGTTGTGTAGCCCTTCGACGCGAGAATGCGCACGTAGGGGTCAACGTTCACCTTGTCACCGGAGATCCAGGCACCTCCGTGGATCCACACGACAGTCGGCAACGGCCCCGACGAACTCGTCGGCGAGAATACATCGAGAGTCGTGTCTGACCCGCCGTCGGCGTACGCGACATCGAGGTGCTCCTCGAGTCCGTCCGCGGGAACGTAGGGCTCCATCTCCGCGACGGTCTTCTTCGCCTCCGACTCGAACAGAGCGCGAATCACCAGTGCAGCAGGCCACGGGCTCACGATTGAGAACATCACGACGGCGACGCCGAGGCTCAGGAAGGCGAGAGGCACCCAGTGCCGCTTACGGGCAATCCAGCGGGTGGGTTGGGTGGTCATGGTGTTGACGATAGTGTGAACAGGCCCATGAGCCCTCGACATTCTCTTCTCGCGTTGCTGGTGGTACTGATCTGGGGCAGCAACTTCGTCATCATCGACGTGGGGCTGGTCGATGTTCCGCCACTGCTCTTTCTTGCGCTGAGATTCGTCGCTGTGTGCATCCCAGCCATCTTCTTCATCAAGCCGCCACCGATTGGGTGGCGCAACATCCTGCTGATCGGTTCATTCCTCAGCCTGGGGCAATTCACTCTGCTCTATCTGGCCTTGGCGCTCGGGATGCCCCCGGGCCTCCTCTCGCTCGTCGCCCAAACGCAGGTGATCTTCTCGATCGTGATTTCGGCCTTGTTCCTTAAGGAGCGGCCCTCCCGGCGGCAGGCGATCGGAGTGGGGATCGGGATGCTCGGGCTGACGCTGGTCATCGTCGGACACAGTGCCACCGCGCCCTGGCTTCCCTTAATCGTCTCCCTCGGCTCCGCCCTCGCGTGGGCGATCGGAAACGTACTCGCTCGTCGCTCGAAGGCGGCATCCGGTCTGGGGCTCGTGGTGTGGAGCGGCGCGATCGTGCCGCTGCCGGCCCTCGCGCTCGCCCTCATCGTCGATACCCCGGCTGTGGTGTGGGATGCCCTCGCCAACCTCTCCCTCGTGGCGATCCTGTCGACCCTCTACACCGCTATCGCCGCCTCCCTCATCGGGTACGGAATCTGGAACACTCTGCTCGCCCACTACCCGACCAGCGCCGTGGTGCCGTTCACCCTGTT
>JANOED010000344.1:0-7295 GCA_031413035.1 Leifsonia sp.
AAGCGGACGTACTGAAGCGCCGGCAGGCGGAAACCGCCGCCGATCGGCCTTCATCAGATTTCGGCACGACAAGGTTGGACGCCCTGCTCCCCTCCCTCCTCGACCGTGCCTTCAAAGGTGCGTTCTAAACCTTTCAACTCCGCTGACGCCAGGAGCAGCACAGGAATCATTCTATTGAACCTGACGGTGCTGGCCGGTCTGCTCGTGTTTCCGATCATGGCTCTGCACCGCCGGGGCTTCGATTTTCGATGGGTCGCGGCCTATGGCCTTGCCCTGAGTGCAATCACTTACTGGCGCCCAAGGCCTGATTTCCGCGCGCGGCTGCAACGGAATCACTGGTCGAGGGGCAGATGGTCTGTAGCCGACCGAGCCCCGCCGGTAATCCCTCTACTTTGATCGGTCGTGTTTTGCGCGCGCATGCGTGCTCGCGAGCCACCGATACTCATTCCTCAAGAACTCACAGAAAAGGACACCGTGTCTACAAAGTCACGTACACGTAGCAAGACCCGCCTCTCCCGTGCGCTCGGTATCGCGCTCACGCCGAAGGCAGCCAAGTACCTCGAAAAGCGCCCGTACGCTCCCGGCGAGCACGGTCGCACCAAGCGCAAGCAGGACAGCGACTACGCGGTGCGTCTTCGCGAGAAGCAGCGCCTACGCGCCCAGTACGGCATCCGTGAGGCACAGCTCAAGATTCAGTTCGAGGAAGCTCGCAAGGCGGCTGGCCTGACCGGTGAGAACCTCGTCGAGCAGCTCGAGATGCGTCTCGACGCGATCATCGTGCGTTCGGCCATTGCCCGCACCACGGCGCAGTCTCGCCAGATGATCGTGCACCGCCACATCCTCGTCGACGGCCAGCTCGTCGACCGCCCATCGTTTCGCGTGAAGCCGGGTCAGCTCGTTCACGTCAAGCCGCGCAGCGAGGGTATGGAGATCTTCCAGGTCGCCGCCGCAGGCGGTCACGTCGACGTTCTTCCGAAGACCCCGGGCTACCTCGAGGTCGAGGTCGACAAGCTTCAGGCCCGCCTAGTCCGGCGCCCGAAGCGCGCCGAAGTGCCCGTGACCTGCGACGTGCAACTCGTTGTGGAGTACTACGCGGCACGCTAACTCAAGCATGGCGTTACTGTGGAGGCGGGTCACCGGTTGGTGGCCCGCTTCGCAGTTTCTCGGGAGGAAAAGCTATGTCTGGTGGGGATATCGCGGGGCTGATAGCTGCGGGAGTGTTCGCGATCTTGGTTGGCCTGCTCGCCGTGCCCCTGATCAAACTGGGACGGGTTTTCGATGAAACCAGTGCGGCCATCCGCGACCTGAGCGACAACGTAACGCCATTGATCGAGGAGGCGACGACGACGGTCGCTGAGACCAATCGTCAGCTCGTTCGCGTGGACGCAATCACGTCGAGCGTCGAGGAAACTACCGGCAACGTTTCGGCGCTGGTCGCGCTGTTCGCTGCCACAGTCGGCGGTCCGCTCATCAAGCTCGCCGGCTTCACGGCCGGTGTGAGTGCCGCGATTGCCGGAGTCCGGTCGGGCAGAAGGTCAACCAGCGTGACGAAGTAAGCTGGAACCGACCTAGTTCGATTGATTGTCATCAGGAGCACATCATGAAGAGCATCATCTTTCTCGCCGTCGGTGCTGCCGCCGGCTTCCTTGTCGCGCACCAGGTCGCGAAGACCCCCGAGGGCAAGAAGTTTTTCGACGACGTCGATGCGAAGGCGCGTGAGTTCGGTAGTGCGGTCGTAGACGGCTACAAGGCCCGCGAGGCGGAGCTGCGTGCCGCCGTGGCCGAGGCCGAGGACGTCATCGCAGACCTCAAGCGCTCACAGTAGTTTCACCGGGTCCTCGGGCCCGCCACCATTCGACCCGGGATCCGCTTTATGCAAACCGCAGACATCCAGAGCCGCTGGCTGAACTATTTCGGCGACCGTGGGCACACGATCGTGCCATCGGCTTCGCTTGTTAGTGATGACCCGACCCTGCTATTTACGGTCGCTGGGATGGTGCCGTTCGTTCCCTACTTGACCGGGCTGGTGCCGGCTCCCTACCCGCGTGCGACCAGCGTGCAGAAATGCATCCGCACCTTGGACATCGAGGAGGTCGGCAAAACGCCGCGCCACGGCACCTTCTTTCAGATGAATGGCAATTTCTCGTTCGGGGACTACTTCAAGGACCAGGCGATCGAGTACGCCTGGGAGTTGCTCACGTCCAACGAGAGCGAGGGCGGTCTGGGGTTCGAGGAGAAGGATCTCTGGGTCACCGTCTACAAGGACGACGACGACGCGGTGAACTTCTGGAAGAAGACCGCCGGTCTATCCGATGAGCGAATCCAACGCCTCGACATGGACACCAACTACTGGTCGACCGGGCAGCCCGGACCGGCGGGGCCGTGCTCCGAAATCTTCTTCGACCGCGGGCCGGCATACGGCATCGACGGGGGACCAGCGACCGATGACGACCGCTATGTCGAGATCTGGAACCTCGTCTTCATGCAGTATCTTCGGGGCGAGGGCCAAGGCAAGAACTTCGAGATCCTCGGGGAACTACCGAAGAAGAACATCGACACCGGCATGGGCATGGAGCGTGTCGCCTTCATCAAGCAGGGCGTCGAGAACATGTACGAGATCGATCAGGTGCGCCCTGTGCTCGACAAGGCGGCTGAGCTGTCGAAGCGCAAATACGGCGCCAACCATGACGACGACGTGCGGATGCGCGTCATAGCTGATCACGTGCGTTCGAGTCTCATGCTGATGTCAGACGGCGTGACGCCGAGCAACGAGGGTCGCGGGTACATCCTTCGCCGCCTTCTGCGCCGCAGCGTTCGAGCGATGCGTCTGCTGGGAGTCGAGGATGCCACGTTCGGCGAGTTGTTCCCCGCCTCGCGTGACGCGATGAAGATGCAGTACCCGGAGGTCGCCACGGACTTCGACCGAATCTCGCGTCTCGCACTGGCTGAAGAGGAAACGTTCCTGCGCACCCTCGCTTCGGGGACCACGATTCTCGATGTAGCGGTCGCCCGCACCCAACAGGCGGGTTCGACGGAATTGCCGAGCGACACCGCGTTCCTGCTCCATGACACGTACGGATTCCCGATCGATCTGACCCTTGAAATCGCCGAGGATGCGGGACTCACGGTCGATCGCGACGCGTTCGACGTGCTCATGCATCACCAGCGCACCATCGCAAAGGCGGATGCGAAGTCGAAAAAGCAGCACCTCGCCGACCTCTCGGTCTATAGCGAGTTCAGGGCTCACGGCGAGACGGTCTTCACGGGCTACGAGTTCCTGACCACCGAGAGCACGATCCTCGGTCTCATCGTCGATGGTGAGTCGGTATCGACCGCCGTGGTTGGAGATATTGCCGAAGTGATTCTGGCCGAGACCTCCTTGTACCCGGAGTCAGGTGGCCAAGAGGCCGATGCGGGCATGATCGTGGGAGCGGGCTTCGAGCTTGAGGTTCTCGATGTGCAGCGCCCGGTCAAGGGGCTGGTCAGTCACAAGGTTCAGGTCACGTCGGGTGAGGTCGGGGTGGGGGAATGCCGCGACCACTGTCGTCGACCCCGAATGGCGTCGTGGCGCAACCCAGGCCCACTCCGCCACCCACCTCGTGCACGCCGCGCTCCGGCAGATACTTGGCCCCGAGGCACACCAGTCAGGCTCGTACAACAAAGCCGGCTACATGCGACTCGACTTCTCATGGAACCAGGCGCTTTCGCACACCACCAAGACCGAGATCGAGGAGGTTGCGAACAACGCGATCCGCGACAATCTCGAGGTGGAAACTCGCATCATGGCACTCGATGAGGCCAAGTCTCTCGGTGCGATGGCGCTATTCGGTGAGAAGTACGGCGACACCGTGCGCGTGGTCGAGATCGGCGGCCCATGGTCGCTTGAGTTGTGTGCAGGGACGCACGTGACCCGTTCGTCGGAAATCGGCCTGATCAATCTCATTGGTGAGTCGAGCGTTGGTTCGACGAACCGTCGGGTCGAGTCGCTCGTCGGCATTGAGGCGTTCAGGGATCTGGCGACAGAGCGCGCAATCGTGTCGCAGCTCACCAGCACCCTGAAGACGCCGCGTGAACAACTGCCCGATCGCATTGCCGAGCTCATGGCGAGCCTAAAGGCCGCTGAGCGGAAGATCGCGCAGTTCGAGGCGGGACAACTCGCGCAACGCGTACCCGCGCTCGTTGAGGCGGCGAGGTCGATCGGCTCCTACTCAGTTGTCGTTCACAATGTCGGCCCTGTTGCCACGAGCGACGAGTTACGGAGCTTGGTTACCTCGGTGCGGGAGCGACTGGGATCGTCGGCGAGTATTGTCGCGTTGGCGGCCGATGTTGATGGCAAGCCTGCGGTCATCGTGGCAACCAACGATGCATCGCGAGCTGCTGGTGCGAAGGCTGGGGCGCTCGCCAAGCTCGCAGCCGGAATTCTCGGGGGCGGCGGTGGTGGCAAGGATGACCTCGCTCAGGGTGGCGGCTCCGATGTCGGAGCTATTCCCGTCGCCCTGGATGCCATCGTCGCGGCGATCGGTGTGTGAGTCGTGCGGCCGGGAGTTCGCCTCGGCGTTGATGTAGGCACGGCGCGCATCGGCATCGCCCGATGTGACCCTCACGGCACGCTCGCGACCCCGGTTGAGACGGTAGCGCGAGGTGCGGGTGACCTCGATCGGATCGCCGAGCTCGCCGCGGGGTGCGAGGCAGTCGAACTCATAGTGGGACTACCGATCGCGCTCTCGGGACGAGAGACTGCATCCACCGACGACGCACGGCGGTTTGCGGCACAGCTCGCACATCGAGTGCAGGTGCCCGTGCGATTGGTGGATGAGCGCCTGTCGTCGGTCTCGGCCAATTCGGCACTGCGGGCATCCGGACGAAACGCGAAGAACTCGCGCTCGGTGGTTGATCAGGTGGCCGCCGCTATAATTTTGCAGCACGCCCTCGATTACGAGCGCTCCGCCAGTGTGGCACCCGGAGCACTCGTCGAGCCGGACGAAGGAAAGTAGATGGCGAACGAACCGAGTTGGGACGAGCTCTTCAATCCCCAACCCAAGGCCAGTGAGCCGACCCCCGGATACCCGCCAACGCAGGGCTATACAACATCGCAGCCTGAGCACCAGCCCGCAACTCCCCAGCAGCCGGAACCGGTCGACGACGATCCCTTCGCTCAGTTGTTCGGTGGTCTTGAGACGGCTCCGACGCCCGCGCAACCGCTGCCCCCTGCACCCGTTCAGCCGATCCACCAGACCGCTGCCAGCCCAGCGGCTCCGCCGGCGTGGCCTGGGGACCCCGTTCCGCTTGTTGAGCCGACAATGCCGCTCTACGCCTCGGCGGCTCCACCGACTGCCCCCGCTGTCCCTGCGATGGCCGAAGCGCCCCCGATGACACGTCGTGAGTTGCGCGAACGCGAGGCTCGTGGGCTTGCAACACCTCCCGTGGTCGCAGGTGCACCGTTTGCTGCTCAGCCCCCGCCGACGCAGGTGTCGGCGGCCATGGTGCCGGTGCAGCCAGCTCCTACTCAGGTGATGGCAGCGCAGGCAGCGCCGGCCTATCCGGCATCCCACGAGTCGACCGGATTTCCCTTTGACTTCGGTGGCGGCGACGGGGGCAACGGCGGTGGATACGGCGGCGGCTACGAGGGTTCTCCCGCCGGAAAGCCCAAGAAGCGACGAAGCCTGCTGTGGTTGAAGATCACCGCACCAATCGTGATCGTTCTTGGGTTGCTCGGCGGCGGTGCCGCCTATGTGTGGTTCAACTACGAGACCCAGGTGCGCGAATTCTTGGGCTGGGAACTGCCCAACGACTTCGAAGGCACGGGTAACGGTGAGGAAGCCATCGTCACGATCAATTCGGGCGATATCGGCGAAGACGTCGCGAACACGCTGCACGACGCAGGCGTGACAATGACGTTCGACGCGTTCTACGATCTGCTGCTTGAACAACCAGAGAACGTCAACTTCATTCCAGGCAACTACTCGCTTCAGAAGGAAATGAGCGCCCAGTCTGCACTAGACGCGCTTTTGGACCCCGCGAACAAGATCACCTCCCGCCTCCTCATTACTGAGGGGACTATCCTCCCCAACCTTCTTGAGATCACCTCACAAACCACGGGAATCCCGCTGGAAGGACTCCAAGCTGAGGCCGACAACTACCAACAGTTCGGGCTACCAGCCGAAGCACCGAGTCTTGAGGGCTACCTGTTCCCCGCGACCTACGAACTCGACGGTACCGAGACTGCGGTGGGGATTCTCCAGCTGCTTGTTGACACCATGTTCGAGCGCCTCGATGCGGCGGGTGTTGCAGTCGAGGACCGGCATCGCGTACTGACCATGGCAGCACTTATCCAGCGCGAAGCCGGCCCGAACACCGACGATTTCTACAAGATCGCCCGGGTTTTCCAGAACCGGCTCGACGAGGGTTGGCTGCTGGAATCCGACGCGACGGTTGGGTACGGTGCCGGCACTTATGGCACCGTTTTCACCACTGATGAGGAGCGCGCCGACGCGAGCAACCTGTACAACACGTACGCCAACCCGGGTTTGCCGATCGGGCCAATCGGGGCGCCGGGTGACCTTGCAATCGATGCCGCGCTTTTCCCAGCGGACGGGCCGTGGTTCTTCTTTGTAACGGTCAACCTGGCAACCGGGGAGACGGTGTTCTCCGAGACGCTCGAAGAACACGAGGCTGCAGTGCAAATTCTGCGTGACTGGTGTGACGCAGAAGAGAACGCCTCTTACTGTGAGTAGCGGGGCAACTCGCCTCGCAGTTCTCGGTTCGCCGATAGGTCACTCGAAGTCGCCGGCGATCCATCGCGCGGCCTACGGCGTGCTCGGGCTGCCGTGGACCTATGAGGCGATCGAGATGACGGGTGAGAACCTCGCCGGGTTCATCTCGACTCGCGATGAGACGTGGCGTGGGCTCTCCCTGACAATGCCGCTGAAGCGCGACATTGTGCCCGTATTGACGTGGAGGGATCCCCTCGTTGCCACAATCGGTGGCGCGAACACGGTGCTTATGAGCGGGGCGGGACCGCGCGGCTACAACACCGACGTACAGGGGATTGTCGAGTCGTTCCGCGAAGTGGGTGTGACGAGCTTGAGTTACGTGCACCTGCTTGGGGCGGGTGCGACTGCGGCATCCGTGCTGGTGGCCGTCGCTCAGCTAGGCGCCCGCAGAGTGCTAGTGAGCGCGCGTACACCTGCCAAGGCTGCGTATTTTGTCGAGCTGGGTATCGTCATTGGGGTGGACGTCGTCGTGCGAGCGTGGGGCGTGATGGACCGCTCGCTAGTGGTTCCCGACGCGATAGT
>JANOED010000345.1:0-7154 GCA_031413035.1 Leifsonia sp.
GGCAGGTCGTCGAGCGAAGTCACTCGTTAAGCCTAGGGGTGGTGGGGCTCAGCAAAGCCTGCAGCAGAGTGCTGCTGCAGTATGCCCTAGCGGGTGTACTCCCCCGGAATTGCCAACTCCTGACCGGCCCAGACGTCGGCGGAATTCAGCAGGTTGAGCGACATGATTTCTGAGATGACGTCGCGAGGGTCAGCTGCGGGGGCAATCGTCTCTGCGACCTCCCAGAGCGTCTGCCCCGGTTCGATAGTCACGTACTCGAAGGTCACATTCGAGCCCTCGAGCGAAGCTGTCGCTGTGCCGCCGTTCAGCGCGAAAAGCGCTGCCCCGATCACGAGTGGTGTGGCCGCGAGGAACGTGAGAACCGCGCGGCCACGCTGAGTCAGGCGCAATCGAGGAGCGGAACGTGGGGGCCGGTGGAATCCGAACGCCGGTGCGATGACTGCTGTACTCATCTCGTTGCTCCTTACGTCTGCGCCTGGCGGGGGTTTCGTATCCGGCTCTCGGCCGGGAGCGCCGGATACGAAGTCTGTAGTTGTTGCTTTGGTAGTTGTTGCTTTGGTAGTTCTAGCGTTAGTACGTCTGTTCCGAACATAGCTTCGAATTACCTCGAATGCAAGATCATCTTCGACTGAACCACCGACATTCATCGCGACACACTCGAACAAATGTTTGTCTTGTGGCCCCGGAACGGATACAGTTTCGAATGAGCCACTGACATTCGCTCGTCTCGGGCGCGATCGGGTTCGGAATCGAGGAGATGATGGACGACGAGACAGTCGAAAGCACAGACGTTGCACCCCTGCGCCCCGGCACGCGTCGGCGCACGAGTCTGAGCGACAAGCAGCTCGCCATCCTCGACGTCATTCAGCGTTCAGTGTCCGCACGCGGTTATCCGCCGAGCATGCGCGAGATCGGTGACGCTGTTGGCCTCTCGTCACTCTCGAGCGTCACCCACCAGCTGAATCAGCTTGAGTTGAGTGGCTACCTTCGGCGCGACCCCAACCGTCCCCGCGCGATGGAGGTTCTCATCGACCTTCCGAGCATCGATGACGCGGATGCCACGTCAGACAGCACCTCGCCGGCGGTCGGCGACGCCGTGATGGTGCCGCTCGTGGGCCGCATTGCGGCGGGCATCCCGATCACGGCGGACCAACAGGTCGACGAGGTGTTCCCGCTCCCCCGCCAACTGACCGGCAAGGGCGAGCTGTTCATGCTCAAGGTCGTCGGCGAGTCGATGATCGACGCCGCGATCTGCGACGGCGACTGGGTAGTCGTCCGCCAACAGCAGACCGCGGAGAACGGTGACATCGTCGCGGCGATGCTCGACAACGAGGCGACGGTCAAGGTCTTCCGCCAGCGCGATGGTCACACCTGGCTGCTACCTCGCAACTCCAACTTCGAGCCCATCATGGGCGACCACGCCGTCGTGCTTGGCAAGGTCGTGACGGTGCTGCGCGCGCTCTAGTCTTCGGCCACCCGGGTTCCTTGATGGAAGACGATCTGCCACGTGCCGCCTGCTCGCCTCCAGAGAGAAGTCCTGCGGACCAAGTAGTCGGAACTGCTCGTCTCGTACTCGACGAGAACCATTCCTCTACCCACAACCCGCCCCGTCAGCTGTGATACTGAAACGGCGATTTCGGGAGCGCCTTCGAGGGATGCGATCATGTCATCTCGCGTCCACTTGCGACCGGACTGACCAATCTCCGAAAAGGCTATCTCGGGCTGTGCGGCGTCTTCCACGCGGCAGTTTGTTGACCGCGCGCTGGCTAGAACTTCAGCGCGGTCAACAAACCGCCGCGCGGTTTTGGTTACAGCCCCGACGAGTCGTGAAAGGCCGTGGCTGTCTCAGCAGAGCTAGGCTGTTGCGGTGCCCACGAGTGTGAAGTCCCCGTCGCTCGCCGACCTGTCGGGTCTTACTCGACCGGAGCGATCCGAAGCCCTCCTCGAGGCTCTGCGCAACCGCGTGGTGATCGCCGACGGCGCCATGGGCACCATGATCCAAGACGCCGGCCCGACGATGGACGACTTCGAACAGCACGAGGGCTGCAACGAGATCTTGAATGTCTCGCGGCCCGACATCATCGAGACCATTCACGAGGCGTACCTCGAGACCGGCATAGACGCCATCGAGACCAACACCTTCGGCTCAAATTGGTCCAACTTGTCTGACTATGGCATCGAGGATCGCATCGAGGAACTGTCGCGGGCGGGGGCGGAAATCGCTCGCCGCGCCGTCGCAACCTTCGAGGCTCGTGACGGTCGGATGCGGTGGGTGCTTGGCTCAATCGGGCCCGGCACTAAGCTCCCCAGCCTTGGTCACACGACGTATTCGCACCTCAAAGAAACCTTCGCCGAGCAGGCTACCGGGCTGATCCGGGGCGGTGCAGACGCGCTCCTCATCGAGACTTCGCAAGACCTCCTGCAGACAAAGTCGGCTGTCAATGGGTGCAAGCAAGCGATGGTCGACACGGGCATCCGCCTGCCGATCTTCGTTGAAGTAACCGTGGAGACGACCGGCACCATGCTCATGGGCAGCGAGATCGCGGCCGCCCTCACCACCCTCGAGCCGATGGGCATCGACATGATCGGTCTCAACTGCGCGACGGGTCCGGCAGAGATGAGCGAACACCTACGGCACCTGTCGAAGTTCGCGCACATCCCGGTCATGTGCATGCCCAACGCGGGCCTTCCTGTGCTGGGGCCGAACGGCGCGAGCTACCCGCTCACACCCGAGGAGCTCGCAACTGCGCACGAGCAATTCGTCAAGGAGTTCGGTCTGGGACTGGTCGGCGGTTGCTGCGGCACAACCCCCGCGCATCTCAAGGCGGTCGTCGATCGCATCGGTGGGTCGCGGATCCTCTCCCGAGCGATCGAAGATGACAACGGTGTCGCCAGCCTCTATCAGCACGTGCCCTTCATTCAGGATGCCTCGTACCTAGCGATCGGCGAACGAACCAACGCCAACGGCTCTCTCGCCTTCCGCGAGGCCATGCTCGAGGAGCGGTGGGACGACTGCGTGGATATCGCACGCAACCAGATCCGTGAAGGGGCGCACCTTCTCGACGTGTGCATTGACTACGTCGGCCGCGACGGCGTCGCCGACATGCGCGAGGTTGTGTCTCGGCTTGCGAGCGCATCCACACTCCCTCTCGTGATCGATTCGACCGAACCGGCGGTGCTTCAAGCGGGCATGGAACTCATCGGCGGCCGCCCGGTCGTCAACTCGGTGAACTTCGAAGACGGCGACGGCCCCGAGTCCCGCTTCGCGCGCATCATGCCTCTCGTCAAAGAGCACGGCGCGGCGGTCATCGCCCTGACGATCGACGAGGAGGGCCAAGCCCGCACCGCCGATCACAAGGTGCGTATTGCTTCACGCCTGGTCGACACTCTGGTGAATGACTGGGGCATGCGGGTCGATGACATCATCGTCGACGCGCTGACGTTCCCGATCGCCACCGGACAGGAAGAGACTCGCCGCGACGCAATCGAAACGATTGAAGCAATCCGGCAGATCACGGCGAAGTACCCAGGGATTCATACGACCCTGGGGGTCTCGAATGTCTCGTTTGGACTCAACCCGGCTGCGCGATCGGTGCTCAACTCGGTCTTCTTGCACGAGGCTGTCGAGGCCGGTCTCGACTCGGCGATCGTCAATGCGGCAAAGATCGTGCCGCTCGCCACGGTTCCCGACGATCGCCGCAAGGTCGCCATGGATCTGGTGTGGGACAAGCGCGAATATGACGCCGACGGCAACATCACGTACGACCCGCTCTCGGCCATGCTTGACCTCTTCGCCGGCGTCGATTCGGCCGCCCTCAAGGACCAGCGGGCCGCCGAACTCGCTGCTCTGCCAGTCGGCGAGCGACTCGAGCGCAGGATCATCGACGGTGAGCCCAAGGGACTTGAGGCCGACCTCGATCTCGCGCGCGCGGGGGGGCTTAGCGCCCTAGCGATCATCAACGATCATCTCCTCGCGGGCATGCAGGTCGTCGGACAGCGCTTCGGCAGCGGCGAGATGCAGCTGCCCTTCGTGCTGCAATCGGCCGAGGTGATGAAGGCGGCCGTCGCGCTGCTCGAACCGCACATGGAGAAGTCCGATGCCGCGGGCAAGGGCAAGATGGTTATCGGCACGGTGCGCGGCGATGTGCACGATATCGGCAAGAACCTCGTCGACATCATCCTGACCAACAACGGCTACGACGTCATCAACATCGGAATCAAACAGCCACTGAGCGAGTTCATCCGCGCCGCCGAGGAGCACAATGCCGACGTCATCGGCATGAGCGGCTTGCTCGTCAAGTCCACCGTCGTGATGAAGGAGAATCTCCTCGAGCTGAAGTCACGCGGGCTCGGCACGAAGTGGCCGATTCTGCTCGGCGGAGCAGCTCTCACTCGCACCTATGTCGAGGATGACCTCGCGTCGATCTTCGACGGCGAGGTGCGCTACGCCCGCGACGCCTTCGAGGGCCTCGCTCTCATGGAGCCGCTCGTCGCCATCGCGCGGGGGGCTGCCCGCGACTCCGTCGGACTCCCGCCCCTCAAGAAGCGGATTCACGCCAGAACGCAGATCGACGTGACCGAACCCGAGCACATGCCATCCCGCTCGGACATTGTTGCTGACAACCCGATCCCCGTCCCTCCGTTCTGGGGTACCCGGATCGTCAAGGGGCTCGCCCTAGCCGAATACTCGGCGTTCCTCGACGAACGCGCGACGTTCATGGGCCAGTGGGGCCTCAAGCCGAGCCGAGCCGAGGATGGCGCCAGCTACGAGGATCTCGTGCAGACCGAGGGGCGACCGCGACTGCGCTATTGGCTCGATCGCATCCTTGCAGAAGGCATGCTGGATGCCTCGGTCGCTTACGGCTACTTCCCTGCGTATGCCGAGGGCAATGACCTAGTGATCCTTCACCACGGGGACGATCCGACCGGCACGCTTAGCGCTGCCGGCCTGCTCGCCCCCGATGGAGGATCCGCCGGAGCGATCGGCACGGAACGCCTGCGGTTCAGGTTCCCCCGTCAACGCCGGGACGGCCACCTCTGCCTCGCCGACTACGTGCGCGGCCGGGAGTCGGGCGAGATCGACGTGGTCGCGCTCCAGCTCGTCACCGCCGGCTCCGCTGTCGATGCGTTCACTGCCCAGATGTTCGCGGAGAACAAGTACCGTGACTACCTCGAGCTCAACGGCCTCACGATGCAACTCACCGAGGCACTCGCCGAGTATTGGCACTCCCGCATTCGCGCAGAGCTAGGCTTCGCCGCCGAGGACCCCGACGACATCGCCGGAATGTTCAAGCTCAACTATCGAGGGGCTCGCTTCTCACTGGGGTACCCGGCGTGCCCCGACATGGAAGACCGGCGCAAGGTCGTCGAGCTGTTGAAGCCGGAGCGGATGAACGTCGAACTCTCGGATGAACTCCAGTTGCACCCCGAGCAATCGACCGACGCGTTCGTGTTCCACCACCCCGCTGCGCGCTACTTCTCGGTGTAGGTAGACGACTCGGAGTAGTCCGACGGCTCGGTGTAGCGCAAACTCCCCCGCGCCCGCCCGATCTTTGACCGCCTGAGCGCCGCAAGAGCGGCCGGCCCTACGACCAGAATGCCCACGGCCGTCGTCACTGCTCGCACCGTGTCCCACGTGAGAGTCGAGGTGACGAGCGAGTACAGGCCGAAGGACGCGAGGTTCTCACCAACTGGTGCGCCCGCGGAGTACGAGATACTGGTGCCTGCCCCCACGGCAAATGGCCAGAACCAGAGGTTCATGATGAGGCCGAATGCGTAGGAGGAAAGGATGCCGTACCCGACGAGCATGAGCACCTCTAGACGCGAGGCGAGACGCGCGGATCGCGCCGTAATTCTCGGGAGCAGGCCCGCTCCCGCTGCCACCCATCCGCACGCGAAGATCTGGAACGGCGTCCACGGGCCGATCCCTCCCCAGAGCACCGACGAGAGGGCGATCACGAGCATCCCGAGCAAGAAGCCAAAGCGTGCACCGAAGGCTCGACCGGCAAGGATCAGAATAATGAAGACGGCTTCGAGCCCCCCAACGCCGGTGCTGGCGATGCGGATCGCGGCACCAACTGCCGTGAGCACACCGAGCAGGGCGACCGTCGTGGCGGTATACATTTCGCGGTCGAGGGTCAGCGCGACGACCACGACGATCGCGGGCACCAGCGCCAATGCGAGAATCGGCACGGCCGCCTGAGCGTTGCTGGGTACCGCGGTGGCGATGAGCGGCCACCCGAATCCCGCGAGTGCGAGAGCGCTGGCGACCACGAGAGACCATCGTGACCACGAATCACGCGAAGGGGCTCGGCGCAGTGTGCGCTCGACTGTCGTGGTCACAAGCGAACCTCTGCGCCCGCATCGAGGCGACCCTCATCCATGGTGATCGTGCGCGTCGCGTAGCGGGTCGCGAAATCCCGGTCATGGGTGGCCATCAGAACGGCCGCCCCGGCGGCGACGGCCTGGAGCAAGGCGCCTCCGACGAGGCGCTGCGCCGTGTCATCCAACCCGCGACTCGGCTCGTCGATGAGGAGAACCCGCGGCCGAGCCGACAGCTGGATGGCGAGAACGAGGCAAAGGCGCTGACCCGCCGACAGGTCGCGCGGGTGGCGGTCGAGGAGTGCACGTCGATCGCCTGGCACCGTAGCTCCCACCAAGCGTGCGAAGAGTGCGGCCGTTCCCCGCTCGCGAGCCAGCCGATCGGCACGAAGACACTCGCCCTCGACCGTTGTCGCGAACAGAAGATCGTCGAACGCCTCTGGCACAAGGGCGACGAACTGGCGCCGGTGCCGACGGTTCAGTGAATGAATGCGGCAACCGTTGACTACGACCAGATCGTCTTCGGTGGGCGTGGCGATGGCCTGCAGAAGGCTGCTCTTGCCTGCACCGTTTGGCCCGGTCAGAGCGATGATCTCGCCCGAGTGAATGGTGAGACTCGCGTCACTCACGGCGATGAGCTCCCCGTGAGAGACAGAGATGCGGTCAACGTGGGCGAGCGGAATGGCCTCGGGATCCGCTCTGGCCGGTGTGCTGACTCGTGACTCGGGTTCGGCCGCGACCTCCTGAGGAACGGTGAGGTAGCGAGCGGAGCCGTCGCGCAGCTCGAGCCGAGCATCCACCCGGCTGCCCCAGCCAGCAATGGCGTGCTCGGC